>SKOH01000115.1 GCA_007120165.1 Clostridiales bacterium | reverse complement strand
TCTCCGGATTTTCCAATTATGGTCAGGGCCTTAATCTTGTAGCTCCCGGGGGCGGGATTTACAGCACCGCTCCAGGCAACGGCTATCGACATTCTACCGGAACTTCCATGGCAGCTCCTCATGTTGCCGGTGTTGCCGGTCTGATGCGGGCGGCGGATCCTAGCATCTCCGCCGATAACGTACAAGCAATTTTAGAAAACACCGCAGTACAGACGAAAGAATACAGCTCCCTACGATATGGAAACGGTTTGGTCAGTGCAGATAAGGCACTGATGGAAGTACAAAATCGCCTTTCGGAGTCGGAGGGGGAAAAAGGGACGTCCGGCATCCGAATCTCCGGAGCCAACCGATATGAAACCGCTTATCACATTGCAAAGTACAATAACCCCAATCCCGAAACCGTAATCATCGTTCGGGGAGACAGTGTCAATAAAGTGCCCCAAGTGGTAGACGGACTTACCGCAAGCGGCCTTGCCGGGGTAAAGGACGCTCAGATATTACTGGTAACGCCGAATTCCATACCGTCGTCCACCGCGCAGGCCATTCAGAGTTTATCACCGAAAAAAGCGATTGTGGTCGGAGGCCCAGCGTCCGTCAGTGACGGCGTATTTACGGATTTGGAAAAATTAATACCGGAAGTTGAACGGGTCAGCGGTGCCAACCGGTACGCCACAGCGGCGGAGGTAGCACTGGAAATGGGCAGCGCAAAGCACAATACCGCTTTGATCGTCAATGGTCATGCCTATGTGGATTCTTTAGTTGCAGGTCCTTTAGCCCATCAGGGGTATCCGATTTTAATGGTCAATAATCAGCGGGGACAAATACCGAAGGAAACAATAACCGCCATCGAGGCTCTGGGGATTGAGAACCTGATCCTTGTCGGTGGACAAGGGGTAATCTCCAAGGATCTGGAAGAACAGCTGAACCGATTAGATGGTGTTCAGGTAAAGAGCCGTTACGGCGGAAGCAATCGGGTAAGTACCAGCCTGCTTTTAGGCTCCCATCCCGATTATCAGGAGGTGAATAAGGTATCGATTGTAAACGGCCATAGCTATGTGGATGCCGTTGCCGCTTCAACCCTCGGAGCACCGGTGGTGTATTATACCGAGCGGGGAGGAATTACCGAAGAAATGGAGAATTATTTACTTAGCAAGAAAAAATTTAAAGCCTTGGGTGGAACCAGGATTATTTGCGAGACAACCTTCGCAACCGTACAGGCATTAATGCGATAAGGAAAGACCGGATCAATATCAGCAGAGGCTGGCAAACTGAAAGCCGCTGAAGTTGGAAGATCAAAAAAACTTCAGCGGCAAAAATTCAAGGAGGATTATATGAATAATAAATTAAAATTTATAATATCAGTGGTAGTGGTTTTTGCAGTGGTATTTACAGGATTTATACCCCCTACATATGCACAAAACTCCTTTGGGAGCGGTTATGATTATGATCAGTACCGAATTTCAGGAAACAATCGTTATGCAACGGCTTATGAAATTGCAAAAGTCAATTATCAATCCCCCGATACAGTAATTATCGTTCGGGGAGACAGTGAAGGCGGCGTGCCCCAGGTGGTGGACGGATTAACCGCCGGTGGACTGGCAGGTGTAAGAAATGCGCCGATTCTGTTGGTAGAGCAAAATCGTCTTCCCGATGATACCAGACAGGCGTTAAAGGAAATGAACCCGAAAAATGCGGTCATCATCGGTGGAACCGCAGCAGTAAGTGCTGCTGTGGAACAGGACCTTCGCTCTGAAGGGCTGAGTACTCAGCGAATCAGCGGCGCCAATCGGCAGGCAACCGCCGCCGAGGTTGCAAAAGCCATGGGCAGTGCAAAAAATAATACGGCAATTATCGTGGATGGAAGAGCGGAAGTGGACTCATTACTGGCAGGACCCCTGGCTCATAAAGGGTATCCGATCCTGATGGTTAATAATGCCCGGGGAAGCATTCCGGCAGAAACCCGAGGAGCTATTGAAAGTTTAGGAATTAAAAATATCATCATCGTCGGCGGAACCGGTGTGGTATCCGATAAATTGGAAAAAGACTTAAATAATCTTTCCGGCGTCTCAGTACAGGCCCGCTACGGCGGTGCCAATCGAGTGGAAACCGGTATTGCGGTCTCAAAGCATCCGGAATTTAATCAGTATCCAAAGGTTTCCTTAGTTAACGGTGACCGGTATGTGGACGCCGTAGCGGTCTCAACCCTTGGAAATCCGGTTATGTATTTCAGAGAGGGTCGGGATATGCCCCGGACACTTTCCAATGCCTTAGGGCAACGGGCAAGTTTTCGGGTGATCGGCGGCAGCACCGTCATTTCCGAAGATATGGTAAAAGAAGCGATGAGAAGTATGAATTTCAGTTTTACACGGATTACCCGCCACAGCTATCCGATTGAAAACGTCCTGGACAGTTCAACTATTAGAAACACCAGTACCCGGTGGGACGGCACCAAGTGGGTCAGTGCCGGCAGAGATGCGATTCAGGCAAATCTGCTGCCCCAGAGCTTCTACGAAAGTACCCGGGTGGATGTGGACCGGGCCGCTGAGCGGATCAGAATCAATACAGACACGTTAAGAGTACGTAGTCAGCCCAATACCACCTCTACTATTTTAACCACCGTATCAAGAGGACAAATGTTTAACGTATTAGAGGAGCAGCAGGGATGGATCAGAATCAATACAGGTTCCCATACCGGTTGGGTAAGCGGGGACTTTGTACAACGAAGCGGTACCTATAAATCTATGCCGGATACCGCAGCGAAGGTTACGGTAAATGCACTGAACGTACGAACCGGACCCTCCACCGGATATCAGCAGATCGGACAGGTTGCAAGAGATGAGGTTTTCAGCGTAACCGGCGGAGAAAAGGGCTGGTATCAAATCGAGTTTTATGACCAAAAGGGTTGGGTTATCGGAGACTTTATTAATCTCGTAAAAGGAATGCCTAAGGAGAAGTATCAGTTTCTGGAATTATCCGGAAGCACCGGAGCCACCAGCGAAGACCTTAATCAGTTATTGGCGGACAGCCCTTTACTTAGAAATCGCGGCAAAGCCTTTTTGGATGCCGGCCGGGCGAATAACATCAACGAGCTTTATTTAACAGCCCATGCGCTGACGAAAAGCGAAGGAATCACCCAAACCCTTGTAGAAGGACGTCGGGTAAGTAGAATCAATGGATCCGATGTAACGCCAAAGGTGGTCTATAATGTTTTTGGAATTGAAGGGAAGGGAGCAAATCCCAACACCAATGCCGCCACGTTTGCTTATGAGCAGGGGTGGGACACTTTGGAAAAATCCATAGCGGGAGGCGCAAAAATTCTCTCCGAACAGTTTATTCATCATCCCACTTCACCCCAAACCACATTATATGAAATGCGGTGGGATCCGGCAAATCGAGGAGCAAACTATTTCAGTACCGATATTGCCTGGGCAATAAATCATGCACAAACCTTACAAAGTGTTTATAACAGATCCGCCATTAATAACCGGCATTTTAATATTCCGGTGTTTGAAACCAGTATCACAAGAACCTGGCCCGTACCGGGATATACCCGGGTATCCTCTTTTTATGGGCTGAGAACCCACCCGATCACCGGGGAGCCGGGCACCTTCCATTACGGGATTGACATTCCGGCTCCTGCAGGAGTGCCGATTGTAGCCGCAAAGGCCGGAGTCGTTATTCGTAATGCATACTCCGCCGGATACGGGAACTGGATGGAAGTGGACCATGGAAACGGAGTTACCACAAGATACGCCCATAACTCGAAAAACATCTCCCGAGTCGGGGATGTGGTGGAAATGGGGGAAAAAATCGCGGAAATAGGAACTACCGGAAATTCCACAGGCAACCATCTGCATTTTGAAGTTCGGGTTAACGGGGTAGCTATTGATCCTTGGCCCTGGTTGAATGAACAATAAAGTATAACTAAAGAATTTTCCAGAGAGGTAAAAATTTATCCCGGGAAAGAAAAAAGGACGCAGGGGTTTGTGATTGTTCACACTCCCCGCGTCCTTTTTTTCGTATGTTTTATTTTTATGGCTTCATTTATGCTTACTCTTTCCAACCGGCATCTTTTAAGTCCTGTAAATCAGGGATCGAGGGCTGGGCTCCGGCTTTGGTCACCGCAAGGGCTCCCGCAAGGATGCCCCGGGAAATGGCTCTTTCCACGCTATACCCCCGGCAAAGACCGGCTGCATAGGCGCCGAGAAAACTGTCGCCGGCAGCGGTAGGATCCACCACCTGAACTTTTTTGGCCGGAAGATGGCGTATATCCTCCCCAAGGGAAGTGTTTTCTCCCTGTTTCGGGGCATTATAATAGACCCCTTCGGCTCCTTTGGTAAGGATGATTCGGGGGATGCGGCTCTTCGCTAAAAGGGCCGCTAGAGCCTTCGAATCGCAACTCCCCGGGCCGTCATTTTCTGTTGCATCCTTTGCAGAATTATTTTTTGTAGAATCCTCTGCAGTATGATTATCGCTGAAGGCTGCAGCAATTTGTTCGGCCTCCACTTCATTCACCACCAGTGTATGGACCTTTTTTAGCGTTGCCGCCGGCAGTTCTTTAAAAGGGGATGGGTTTAAGACCACGGGTATGCCGTATTCGTAAGCTTTCTCAATGCTTAACTGAACGACCTTAAGCGGGATTTCCATTTGAAGCACCAGCATGGCCGCGTCCCGGTGCCGGTTTATGGCCTCCGTAACCCAATCCTCGGAAAGATCATGGTTGGAGCCGGGGGAGACCACAATGGTATTATCGCCCTCATCGGAGACGGTGATAAAAGCAATGCCGGTACTTACATTTTCACTGCGGTAAATGAAAGAAGTGGATAGGGATTCCTTTCGGAGTCCTTCCATAAGGGCATTGCCGTCGGCGTCCTTGCCGAGACAGCCCACCATAACCGGAGAGGCTCCCAGGCGCTTCATTGCCACGGTCTGGTTCATTCCTTTTCCGCCGAAGACCCGAATGAAATTTTTTGCCGGGAGGGTCTCTCCTTTTAGGGGCAGACGCTCCGTTTGTAAAACGTAGTCCATATTGATACTGCCGACGACCAGGATTTTCGAAGAAATATCCGATTGAACATTTGTTGTAACATTTGTTGGAATATTTGCTGTATTATCTGCTGGAACATTTGCTGTATCTTCTGTAGAAATATTAGTGGGTTTCAAGGTCAGCACCTGCCTTTATAATCCGGTTCAGTAAAAAGGAAATAAACTGCTGCTGATTTAGCTCCAGGGCCACATGGACATTGGGGGGCTCTTGAAAGTAGCCGTTAAAATCGCAGACGGTTTCGCCGTCGCAGTAGGTACTTTCGGTTTCCACTGCCACAAAGTGGTGGGCCGTGGTAACCAGACTCGGATCAATGGCAACGGAAACCGCCAGCGGATCGTGCATCAGACAGGCATATTCTCCGTGAGTTTGATGATACCGATTCATATAGTCGGCGGTGACCAGCTTTACGAAATTTACGACCGGATTTCCGGAGTCCAGGGTTTCTAAATCCTTCCGTCGAAGCAGGGCTTTTTTCGTCACATCCAGGCCCACCATCGTAATTTTAGCGCCGCAGTTAAGCACCCGGTCCGCGGCCTCGGGATCAATGGCGATATTAAACTCTCCCCGGGGGGATTCGTTTCCCCGGCCTTCGGCCACGCCCCCCATAAAAATGATCTCCCCCAGTTTTTCTCCAAGATCCGGCCGTTTTTCCAGGGCTTTTGCAAAATTGGTATGGGGCGCAGTAAGAATTAATGTGATTTCTCCCGGATGTCTGTCAATGGTATCGATCATAAAGTCCTCCGCTGAGGTTTCCCGGGGAAGCTCTACGGGAAGGTCCTGCAGCTGTCCGGAAAGACCTGTTTTGCCGTGCACTTCTGTGGCGTAGCGGACCGGACGTTTTAGCGGGGACGAAGCCCCCATATGGACCGGGTACTGTCCCGACTTTCCCAGAAGTTTCAATACCCGCAGGGTGTTGATCGTTGCAGAGGCTAAATCAATATTTCCCGAGACAGTGGTAATTCCCATTAGCTGAATCTCCGGGGCCGTGGCGGCGATGATAATTCCAATGGCATCATCCACTCCGGTATCCACATCCAGCAGCACTTTTTTTCGGCTATGTCCTTCCATTCCTAAACCTCCTTAAATTTCTGATCTTTAGTAAAGTGTAGCGGATTTTTTAAAGAAATACAACCGACGGTTAATGGGTTATTGACAAGGGGCGATGAAAATCATATACTAACAGAAAATGAAAAAAAGAAAACAAAAACTGAAATAAAAGCCGCTGTACTAAGGCAGCAATAACGAAAGGTGCGGGAGATAATGGAAAAGGCAAATACGGATTTTCTGATGAATATGACGAAGGATTTTTTAGAGGGGAAGATTGATCTGGTAACCTATACCATGGATTTTCCCCATGAAGTGGAGACCCGTTATGAAAATCTTTTACATGAGGATAAAATTATGGCGGAGCTGATTTATAACTGTCTGATCGAGGACGGTATCCACCTATACGATAAAATGCCGGAAGAGGATTTTAAACAGGAGCTCGAAGAGCAGTACCGGTATTTAAGAAGAATTTACGAGATTCGTTTTGTATAAGTTTTAACAGAGTAGATAAACCAGAGCAGATAAATCAGAGTTATGTAAATCGGTTCAATGGATTTAAACGGGACAGCAAAAGGGACGGCAGAGTTTGTGATACGCTCACACAAACCCTTCCGTCCCTTTTTC
>SKOH01000184.1 GCA_007120165.1 Clostridiales bacterium | reverse complement strand
GACCAAAAGGATGAATAGCGCAATAAATTGAATCGATTTTTAATATTTTAAGCAGGCTGAAGCCGGCAAGCATATTTGGAGAAATGAGGAAAATTATTTTCCGTATTTTTTCCGATTTCTTGCCGCTTTTTCTGTTCGAATCGAAGGGAGCCCGACTACAATCGGGTTGTACTTTGAAGTAATTATTATATGATTGAAATAAGTATAACTCTAAAAAAACTGCTGCAGAGGCCAGCTACAGAGACGGTTCATATTTACTGGCTGTAATAATCCTACAAAAGAAGATATTAAATTTCACAAAAATTATCAGAATATTAAATCAATAAATCAATAGATCAATAAATTAATAAGTTATTTAAATTGTACAATCGGATCTTACAGATTGTATGATTTCAATAAAAAATAAAAAAAAGGAGTGAAGGGAAATGAGAAAGTCGAAGGTATTGATTTTGGTGCTTGCCTTAATACTAATGGTAACCTCCATAGTATTTGCGGCACCGAATGAAAACGCAGCGGGGGCTTTTGACAGAAGAATAACGGCAAGGGTAGACGGTGAACGGGCCCTCGAGCATATTCGAGTGCTTAGTGAGGATATCGGCCCCAGAGTGGCCGGTACAGAAGAGGAATGGATGGCAGCCAACTATATAAAAGATCAGTTTGAAAAACTAGGCTATCCCACAGAAATTCAGGAAGTACCGATCAGCAATGTCCGTTCCAACTTGATTATTACCACCCTCGGCAACATGGAGCTGAGAGTAAATACGGCGACAGGATCCGGCTATACCGATAGTGACGGAATAACCGCTGAAATTATCCCGGCGGGCCTCGGGAACAGTCCGGAAGACTTTCCGGCAGAGGTAGAGGGAAATATTGCACTGGTCCAGCGAGGGGACGCACCTTTTGCCCAAAAGGCGGAAAATGCGGTGAATGCCGGAGCAGTAGGCGTGATTATTTATAATAATGCAGCAGGATCCATCAATCCAACTCTGGGAACCTATTCCAGTCCGGTACCGGTTGTGGCTATTACCTTAGCCGACGGCAGTCTTTTAATCGACGAACTGCAGGAACAGGAAGTTGTTGCCACCATTAAAGCGGAGCATCTGACGAAATCCTGGAATGTCGTTGCCACAAGTACGCCGAAAAATCAAAAGAAAGCCACCGACCAGATTGTTCATGTATCGGCCCACTATGACAGCGTACCCTTTGCACCGGGGGCAAATGATAACGGATCGGGAACAGCGATGATGCTGGAACTGGCCAGAATTTTAAAGGGACAAAACATCGATAAGGAAGTACGGTTTCTTGCAGCCGGGGCCGAAGAAATAGGCCTGGTAGGCTCGAGATACTATGTAAATCAATTGACCGAAGACGAAATTAACCGCAGTTTAGCAAACTTCAACATGGATATGATTGCAACATCCTGGGAGCCGGCATCGTATATGTACATTAATACGGTTGACGGACAGCCCAATATTGTTTCAGAAAGCGCTGTGGCTGCAGGGGCAAGACACGGAAACGATACCTACTATCTAAATGCCGGAGGAAGCTCCGATCATGTACCATTCCATCAAGCAGGAATCGCGGCTGCAAACTTTATTCGAAGAGAACCCGATACCGGACGATTAGAACCCTGGTACCATACACCGGCGGATACTATCGAGAACAATATCAGCTTGGAACGGTTACAGGAAGCCGGAGAAATTATCGGTTCCGCGTTATTTGATGTACTGCGAAAAGATACACCAAACTTGGAAAAAAGCAGAATCCGAATGAGCGACGAAGCACTTGCACCGTTTTTCATTAAAGGAGACCAGCAGTAAATACTGCATAGTAAGAAATTAAAGAAAAAAGAGCGGGCCGCGTTTACTAAGCGGCCCGTTTTTTTTGACTTGCGGCGGGTGGTTTCCTGATCGGTAACATTAAAGTCTAAAGTGCTTTCCTTTGGGGTAAGCACTTTAATACAAAGACATAACAAGCAGATTGTTTTTTTTTCGATTCGATGCAAGCAGACAGTATGCATAAATTTTTATGTAAAAGTGTCAAAATAGGTTGACAATTTGAATACGAACATGTATTCTGTACTTATAGAACACATGTTTATTATTGCCCTTCAAAGTAAATTTAAAAAAGGAACCATCAGGGGGAAGGATCATGAAAAAAACCGTATCAAACAAAGATCATAATAAAAGGGAGGTGAATTACATAAAAAACTCGGAACAAGTACGAACCCAAATAGATCATTGGGATGCCCGGGAAGTGTTTACGCCCCGGGAAATTATGGGGAAGATTTTTGCCAGTAAAAATAAGGTTTACGAACTTCTTCGAACCGGGCAGCTTAAATCCTTTCGAATCGGAAAGCACTACCGGATTTACAGTAAAGATCTGGAGATCTATATAAAAAATAATGAAACGTATTCAGAGTAAGCACCGCTATGGATCTGTGAAAATCCTTAAAAATACACACTGCTTTATTCATCACTGCAAGGAGCGTTTGTGAAAAGGGATGTCCTGTTTCGCTACAAACTGTTGGCGTTTATCGGCGGCATCCTTTTCAAAGTCTGCCAGAATTTTTTTCATATAAGCATAATAGCCTTTAACCGGCATCTTTTGTCCGCCTGTTACAGCAAAGGCCTTTTCCAAGGCTGCACTTCCGTATTCATCCAATAACAAATCGTGAATCTCATGCATACTAAGATTATCCTGATCCCTGGAGTAAATCATCTGCTCCGGGGTTTCTTTTTTATAAAAATCCTTTGAATCGGCTACCGGTTTCAGTAAATACAGACGATTGGTTTTTCCCTGTCCGGACCGGGTTTCGACTAAAAGATTATGTTTGATTAAGTCATCTTTATATTTTTTCAGGGTTCGATAATCCACACTAAACAGCTCGGTTAAACTTAAGTCCTCCTTGGGCTTATCCTCAGTTCTTCGGCTATCATTTTGAGCCGGTTTGCATCGAAAAAGTACAAAAATCCGTCCGTTTTCATCGACCCATCGATTTTTCAGACTCAGTTCCAATCGATCGAGCAAGATGCTGTAAAGGGTCTTGGCCGGAATCGAAAGGTTTCGATACAAAGCACTGTAATACAATACCTTTGGAGATTTGAAAAATCGAAGCGTAGAGGTGTCTTCCTTTTGGTAAAAGCGTTCCTGGGCAGTATTATTTATCATCATAACATCACTCCTTTTCATATTTTCGAAAGTTTATACTCAGTATGTTACAGAAAAATTAATAAAAGAACAAGTGTTTTGTGGCGGTTGTTCTCAAAAAAGGACGCAGTGGTACTCCATGGTACTCAGAGGTATCTGGTGGTACTCTATGGCACGGAAAAAAATATTTTTCTTCAGGTAATGGTTAGATCAGGTCAGTGCTATTAATGAGTCTCTTTATATCAGTATCACTAAATTCAGTTCATTAACTTCAGTATCATTAGGTATGAATTCTTGTGTATTCTAAAACAGCATGTTGTGTAGCTTCTAGAAGTGCAGGTTTTGATACTGCTAGAGCAAACATTGTATATTCTGGGGATAAAATGTGGATAACCATTGTATCACCTGTGGATTGCCTGTGGATAATTTGTTTATTTCTGTGGATAATCCATATTTAGCTGGAAAAAGAATCTGAGATCCTAGGCTGGGGACCGCTTAATGTCGCGTCAGCCACCCAAAACCCCGGAGTGCCTCCGGATAGCAAATAGATATCGTTCTTAGTCTACTTCGGAGTGCTGCACAGTATTATAGTGTACCACCCAGTACCATGGAGTGCTGCTCAGTACCATAGAGTAACACCCAGTACCTTGGAGTGCCATCTAATACCATAGAGTACCTTCCAGTACCATCTAATACCATAGAGTACCTTACAGTACCATGGGGTACCACTCAGTCCCTTTATTTGCAAAGGGTATAGACATTTATTTTATTTGAGGTATAATTAACTTAATCGAACAAGCGTTCAAAAAAAGGAGGGATTCGATGGAGGTATTGTCCAAGGAGGAGTTTACACGCCGGCTGCTTCGAGATCAGAAAAAGCGAAGGGAGGAAAGGAACCGAAAAAAGGATTTGGAAATCAATGCTTACCTGGAGCGTCGAGGAAGGAGAAGACACCATATAGAAGGGTGGTGATCATTGAAAGAGATCATTGAAAGGAGGGGTTTACCGTGAAGGTCTATAAAAGTTCATGAATATAGCAGTAAGATGGAAAAAGAGTTGTAAAAAAAAGGAAAGGGAATCGTAGAGAAAATAGGAAATTGGAAATTAAAACTAAAAAAACAAAGGAGGAAACGGATGAAAAAAATACGCGTGGTGATCGATCCCGGCCATGGAGGAGAAGATCGGTGGAACCGGGGACCGACGGCTTACATTGAGGCCGACGGAGTATTGAAAATTTCAAAGTACTTACAGGAGGCGTTGGAAAACACCGGGCACTTCGAAGTGCGGCTTACCCGGGAGAAGGATCAGACGTTATCGAGAAAACAGCGGGCGGAAATCGCCCGGGACTTCCAAGCGGACCTGTTCATCAGTGAACATACCAATGCCTTTAACGGCACCGCCAAAGGCACGGAAGTGTTTTACTCGGTGGAGCGGCCAAAGGATTTGTCCCTGGCCGGTAAAATGTCCCGAGCCATTGCCGGTCATTTTCGAACCAGCAATCGGGGGGCCAAAACCCGGGTAACGGCAAAGGGCAAGGATTATTACGGAATTTTGTTTTACGGAGTGCTGTATCACATCCCGTCGGTGCTGCTGATTGAGAGTCTTTTTCACGATCATATCAAAGAAGAGCAGATTTTACTCGAGGATCATAATCTTCGAAATCTGGCAGAGGTTCAGGCGGAGGTGATCATGGAGCACTACGGAATCGAGAAAATAAAACAGGAAGCAGAGGAACTCACCGTTACGGACCTTTACCGGGTGCAGGTTGGCGCTTTTCAGCACAAGGAAAATGCTCTAAGATTGATGCAGGCTCTGGAAAACGACGGATACCCTACGTATCTGGTATCTCCTAAGTAAAAGCCTTCAACGGATTAGATCAAAAGAGTTGAGTAAGGTATGCGGCAATATGTGAAACCGCGATAGTAAAATAAAAAAATAAGAGAGGAGAACAGCATGCCCAAATCCCAATTGGTTGCCAAAATTAAACGAATGGAGGTAACCAACAAGGTTCAACGGAAACACTGGAAACAAATGATCGGGATTACCTTAGGAGAGATTGCCCTGAACGATCAGAACCTGCTGGCGATTCGTAAGTTTCGACCCAATGAAGAAGTGCTGGTGACGATTACTCCGATACAGCGGAATATGGCGGAAGAGATGGACCGCATCAAAAAAGCGAACCCGGTGGAAGGATTGATAGTTGACGGGGAAGGCTTATCGGAACTGCCGGATAATTCACTGGATCTTCTAATCGAACAGGAGCTTTGCGAAGAGGATGAAGCGACAGCCGATCAGGAGCTTTTGGAGATCACCGTCTTGGAAGACGGTGAAGAAGACCGCTTAGCAGAAGGGGAGGAGGTCTCTAAAACCTTTGAGTTTTAATAAAACCCATAATGAGAGGAGGTGAGAACATGAATCGAAAGCGAATGAGACTACAGGTCATTGCCGGTATGGACGTTGAAGGAAATGATATTCTTCGGTCTAGAACCATCAGCAACCTGAAGTTTGAAGCCCAGGATGAAAACATCGGTATTGTTGCCAGTGCCCTGGGAAGTTTGATTGTCACACCGATCCGGCAAGTGACCCGTATTGAAGAAGTGGAGCTGTAAAAAGGCGTATTGGAAATCGTGATTAAATCACAGGGGAAAATTTAACAGAAAGGAGGAAAACTTATGCCAAGACTTGAAATGAACTTTATCAACTCGGAAGGAACCCGTACCCGGCTATCGATGAACGACGCCCGGGAAGATCTTACGGGACTTGATGTCAAAAGTGCGATGGACACCATCATTGAGCAAAACGTCTTTGATTTTGCCCAGGCACAGTCGGCCAGATTGGTTCGTACAACCTACGAGGATATTGAACTGCCCGTAGAGTAGGGGGTAGATAAGGGGCGGACATTTCCTGTCCGCCTCTTTTTCAATCCTTTCTAAAGCAATCTGGTAATTTGTTAAGCGAGGAGGGATGACCTCTGAAAAAAGAACTACTGATTATGGCCGTTATCGGAGCTGTGATTGGAGAAGGGGTAAGAAAAGAATCGAACCCCTTAGAACTGAATGTCATCATCAACATTGCCGCCTCCGCTTTTTTAGCCTACCTCGCTGCCCTGGGGCTGCAGAGCATCGGCACCGTCGCCGACGGCGTGTTAATTTCTCTTTCAGGACTGTTCGGTTATCTTGGGGATCAGTACTCTAAAGGATGGCTTCTTAAAGCCCTAAAGCGTTACGAAATGAGAGAAGACCGTCCCCGGGAGATTACCGGGTCTAAAGAGGAGAAGAAGAAAAGCGGGGAAGTAAAAGAGATAAAGAAAAATAGCAGTAAAGAAAAGCAAAGGTGAAAAAATTGATTACAAGAGAGAGGACCTTTCAAGGTCCTTTTTCTTAGGGTAAAAATACTCTTAAGTATAAATAATAGGCTTACAATAAAGTGTTTTTTGCTATCCGGTAATACACAAAGTGCAGAAGGGAAAAAATGGATTGGTTATTACTAAGAAAACAGGCAGCACCGCCGGTTAATGCTAAACCGTCTGCAGGTGGGTGCATGATCCGTCTCGGGACGGTGTTTGATTGGGGT
>SKOH01000172.1 GCA_007120165.1 Clostridiales bacterium | reverse complement strand
CCCAGCAGGGGCGGCTTCAAAACCTAAGGTAGCTTAATGATATCGTATACAAAAAAACAACAAAACCGCTCCTCTTCTTATGGAACGGTTTTAAATATTGCTTTGCAACGTTTTAATGAGACTTTTATTTTTTATCATCCCGGTGTTTTAAATAATGCTTAACAAAATCACCTGTGTTAAATCCCTTCAGATTAGAAACATCAGGATCTACGGAATTAAAAAAGCAGCTGGGAATCTCATCAGCTCCCAGATTCTTTTGGATACAGGGATCGCAGCCCTGTTGATGATTGGAAGGATGCAGCCTGCAGCTTATATCCTTACATGTACAAAAATGGTTAGTGGGGTTCATAACATTTCCTTTCTCAACAGGCTCCAACATTCGAAAAAAGCCATCGAACACCTTAATAATAGTCATTGGCGCACCTGAGAGGACTTGAACCTCCGACCTGCGGTTTAGGAAACCGTTGCTCTATCCAGCTGAGCTACAGGTGCTATTTGAACATAATAGTAGAATATTTGAAATCCGGAAATTTGTCAAGGGATACTTCTAAGACCGATAATAGGCAACCATATTTTGTCCAAAATTGTTTAGCACTTAATAAAACATGGTATAATTAAAGAAGTTTAAATACAATTTTTACATACGAAATCAGATATTTTTAGGAGGCAGTTGCATGAATGAATTATTGTATATCAGTATCTTTGCAGGGGGGATTATCCTTTTTGGAATTATAGAACGGATTAAACTGCAGCAAAAAATAAGAAAAATCCCAAAACGGATTCTGGTAAACGGAATAAGAGGAAAGTCTACCGTTACAAGGTTATTGATGGGTATATTAAAGGAAGAGAACTATAAGGTAGCAGGAAAAACCACCGGTACGATGCCCAGGCTTTTTTACTGGGATCAGGAAGAAGAAATTGAAATCATACGGAGTTTGCAGGGACCCAATATTTCGGAACAGAAATGGGTGATTAAAGAGGTTGCCAAGAGGGATGTGGAAGCCCTCGTTACCGAATGTATGGCTGTGGATCCTGAATATCAGTTAACCTTTCAAAAAAGGTTTGTACAATCCACCATTACAGTGATAACGAATATTTTTGAGGATCATTTAGATGTGATGGGTCCGACGCTGGATCAAGTAGCGGAGGCTTTTAGTGAAACCATTCCCAACAACGGCTACTTAATCATGTCTCCAAATCCCTATGAAAATTATTTTCGTCAAAAAGCCAAAAGAAAAAATACCAAGGTACTGATCGCAAAGCCTGAGGAAGTCACTCAAAAAGAATTGGATCGTTTTTCCTATATGATGTTTAGAGAAAATGTAGCAATCGGTTATGTTTTGGCGGATCTGTGGGGAATTAATCGAAGTGTTGCTTTAGAAGGAATGATTCATGCTCCGAGAGACCCCGGTGCCCTCATAGTAAAGGCTTTTGGGAGCAAAAAGGCACCAAATTATTACTTCAATGGTTTTGCCGCCAATGATGCAACTTCAACGAAAAATATATGGGAAAGAATCCATGAAGAATATCCCCAGCTTCAACGAAAAATTGTAATTATGAACTGCCGGGATGACCGGGTGGATCGAACCATTCAGTTTGCCAAAGAAGTGCTGCCGGATCTTCAAATGGACCAGTTGATCCTTACAGGTAAAACCGTTGGTCCTATCGTGGAAGCTTATGAAAAGGATAAAATACCGGCTAAGGAACTGATCAATCTTGAAAATCAAAAACCTGAAGCAGTACTGGAGCTGCTTCAGGATATGCCGGGAAACTCCATGATCTTCGGCATTGGAAATATCCATGGCGGCGGGGAAGAGATCTCCCATGGCATTGAGGCCTTGGAGATGTACGATCTCCCTGAGGAAATAAAGGATTTTCAGTCGAAGGCTCAATATCATGATACTTCACAGCAGAATATGACAAAAAGGAGTGTAACAGCCCATGTTCGGAACTGATTTATATATTGCGATTGTAGTAGGGGTAATCATTTCATTAATTTATGCGGAGAAAACAGGGATCGTGCCGTCAGGACTGGTAGTTCCCGGATATTTGGCATTGGTGTTTGATCAGGTTTACTTTGTGTTGGTTGTGGGAGTAATCAGTCTGATTACCTTCTTAATCGTTACTCAAGGCTTAGATCGAATCACGGTGCTGTACGGCAGAAGAAAATTTGCTGCAATGTTGACCGTAGGAATATTGCTGAAACTGGGATTTGATTTTCTCAGCCTCACGCCCTTTATTGTACTTGAATTAAGAGGAATTGGGGTTATTGTCCCTGGACTTATTGCAAATACTATTGCGAAACAAGGCGTACTGCCCACTTTCGCCTCCACCTTTTTGCTGTCAGCGGTAACTTTTGGAATACTTACCGTATATCAGCTGCTTTAGAAGATTTGAAAGGAGTTTACTATGTCAAAGAAGCTTACAAATCAGGAAAAGAGAATGCTTTATTTTAAGAGGCATCAAAAAAAAGCGCCTCTCCATGCAACCGTTCTACTGATTTTTCTTGCCATTCCTTTTTTTAGCCATCAATGGCTTTTTACGTCCAGTCTACCGGAGGGAACCCGGGCAGAGGATGTGGAATATCGAATCAGTATGGTAGGGGATATGATGTTCGGGAGACATGTGGAGGAACACGGGATTATGAATGATTTTCATATAGATTATGTGTTTGAATACGTCCGTCCGTTTTTTCAGGAATCCGATTATGTTACAGGTAATCTAGAGTCTCCGATTATCGATGCGGAGGATCCTGAAATCGAGAGGCAAATGGAGGATGCGGCCTTAAGACATAAGGATATTCACCTGCATGCCTTACCATGGGCTATTGATGCCTTAGAGAGCGCTTACTTTAATTCAGTGACCTTGGCTAATAATCATTCATTGGATTACGGCGATTTATCCCTTTACCAAACCTTGGAACACTTTGAAGGAAGGGAAGTGGAAACGGTAGGCATCGGACATGGCCTGGATCTTTCTTCCAGACAGCTGGATGAAGGGTTAATGGACGCTTCGAGGATATCCTATTTCGATATGGATGATGATTTTCGAATCGCGGTAATCGGTATTACGGATTCCTATGTCCGGGGCTTTGATGCCAGTGAACATGTAGGGGGGGTATTTACCAGTCCTAATATGGATATCCTCGGGAATCGAATTATTCAGGCGAAAAACTCTCCAGCCGCGGGTGGTGGAGGGGCAGATTTGGTCATTGTCCATATCCATTGGGGCGATGAGTATCAAGTTCGTTATAATGATAATCAAAGAGTCGACGCACAGTTTATGGCAGATCATGGTGCGGATATCATAATCGGACATCATCCCCACGTTCTGCAGTCCGCCAGTATTTTGCAAGGGAGAAACCCTATAAATGAGGAGGAGCCTCATGAAGCCTTGGTACTGTACAGTCTTGGGAATTTTGTATTTGATCAGGGCTGGACGACCACGAAGGAATCCACAATCGCCCAGCTGGATATTTTAAAGGATGGCTCAAAACAGTTATCCTTCGTACCCCTCTGGATTGAAAATGCCACCCCCAGGGAAACAAGGGGGATTCTAAAGGCCTATCGGGACCGTCGGATATTCAGGATGCTGAGCAAGGATTTGGATGAGGAACTTTATCATGTGGAAAATGGAAGATTAATTATTGATTTGGACAAAACGAAGGTGCTACAGGGAGGAAACCTCCATGATTAATTATCAGAGATATCTAAAAGCCACATATATTCTAGCAGGAATTATTTTTGTATCATTATTAAGTTGGACATACCTTGAAGCAGCAAATCAAGAGGAGACCTCAAGGGAGTTTAGAAGCAATCAGGTTTCCCTTCTTAGCATCGATGAAGAGAGTATTCCGGAGATCGACGAAGAACTTGAAGAAACCGATACCGACACTGACACTGATACGGAGGCTGAAAATGATACGGAAACCGTTGAAGTCGAAGAGGACTTTTCAATCGATTTTTACGGAGTGAGCGCCATGCATCCTATTGCTGCGGAGGTTGGCATGGAAATCATGGAAGCTGGGGGTAATGCAGTGGACGCCGCCATCGCCATAGCTTTTGTTTTGAATGTCGTGGAACCCTACGGTTCCGGCATGGGGGGCGGGGGCGCTTTGGTTTTTCACGACCCGGGAGAAGGCGTCTATAGTTATGACTACAGGGAAATAGCCCCATTAAGTGCGGATTCTCCATGGTCAGGACCCCAACGGGGAATGGCGGTTCCGGGCATGGTAAAGGGTATGGAAACCTTACATCAGGACCACGGCACCATGACTTGGGAAGAACTTCTAGCCCCGGCTATTAAGGTTGCAGAGGATGGATTTCGGGTAACCGAGATGTTTCATATTCAAGCCATTAATGGAGCCCGATATTTACTGGAAGGCCCTATACAGCAAAGGCTGTATCCTGATGGACATCCGATTAATACGGGAGAATTATTAATAATGCCGGAGCTCGCCGAGTCCCTTCGAATGGTGCAGGAGAACGGATCAGCAGCATTCTATGAAGGAGAAATTGCTGAACAAATCCTTGCCCGTACGGGGATGTCTCCGGAAGACTTATTAGAATACGAGGTCAACGTCGGGGCTCCTGCAAAAGGCACGTTCCGGTTTTATGATGAAGATGTGTCCCGCTGGAGAGAGCAGACGGTCTATGGGGCTGCAAACCCTACTTCATCCATAGTAACGATCCAGGCTCTTCAAATGGCCAGTCAATTGGACCTTAAAGAATATTATCAAGAGGCCGCTCTGGAAGAAGGATATTCTTTAGGAGACCTTCTGCGAGACGAGACCTTAGCGGCGGATTATATCCACTTGATGAATGAAATTATTCGGGTGACTTATGAGGATCGTTTGGAAACTATCGGAGACCCTGATTTTGAAGAGGTGGACCAGGAGGATCTAACTTCCTTGGAATATACCAAAGAGTTATTAACAAATGTCCGCATGACGCCGGGAGAGGAGCCGGGCATGACAGAAATCGAAGCACTTTTTGACTCCCCGGCGGAAAGAAATGATTCGAAAAACACCACCCATTTTGTGGTGGTCGATCCCGAAGGTCGAATGATATCCGTTACCAACACCCTGGGAGAATTATTTGGAGCAGGCATTGAAGTTGGTGGGTTTTTTATGAACAACCAGTCTCGGAACTTCAGTGATGATCCGGAGTCTCCCAATTACTATCAGCCGGGTAAGCGTCCGAGAACCTTCATCTCCCCTCTGATATTCGAAGAGCATAACAGACCGGTTTTGGGATTGGGAACCCCCGGGGGAAGACGGATTCCAACCCATGTATTCCAGACGGTAATGCAGTTTAATTTCGGAAAAGACGAAAATGGAGATGCTGTTGATCTGCAGGAAGCCATTGTGCGCCCTAGATTTTATTTTGAAAATGAATCGATTTATGTGGAAAGAGCGTTGGAAGATGAAATAACAACGCAATTACGGGAAAAAGGATGGTCTATT
This sequence comes from Clostridiales bacterium, assembly GCA_007120165.1. Lineage (GTDB taxonomy): Bacteria > Bacillota > Clostridia > Peptostreptococcales > T1SED10-28 > Isachenkonia. Next base: position 1,271 of record SKOH01000172.1, on the reverse strand, counting down.
CGGACCAATACCTCCAGTATTTTTTATGGAGGGATTCAGGCTCTCGGCCTTGAAACCGATGAAAATGGTTATGTAAGAGGGATTTATGGCGGCGGAGATCCCCGGCGAAGAGGGACGTGGCAAATAAAGACTTGGAACAGGTAGATAAAGCAGTAAAAAAACCTTAGGGTGTTCCCCTGAGGTTTTTTTGTAAGATCTACTAACCGATTTGTCTACCGCTGTAAGTAAAAGACCCTGGGTCAAATACTGGGGATGAATCGAGATTGGATTTCCGAGGACGCTATTGGCTGCCGGTGAAAATAAAATTGACAAATAGATCAGGAATAATAATATAAATCGAGAAAACGGGGTATTAATAATTGTAGCATGTAATAAATGAGAGAGGTCTGGGGATTAGAGATCAGGGTTTAGGGAAAGGAGCGGGAAAATGTTACTGGAAAAAATACTGTTGTGTACAGACTTTTCTGCCCCATCAGAGAAGTTGCTGAACTGCATACCGGAACTTCAAGATTTTGGACTGCATGAAGTAATCCTACTGCATGTAATTGATACCGATTCAATGGAAGCAGAGGAAGAGGCGTTAGATCAAAAACACGAAGAAAAGTTGGCATCGATAAAAAAAGAACTTCAAGTATCGGGATTTACAGTCACCGTAAGAGTCGTATTCGGAATACCCAGCGAGGAGATTATTCGAGTCGCTGAGGAGGAAATGGTATCGTTAATTATTCTTGGTTCCCATGGAAAGGGTTATATTAAAAGCCAATACCTGGGAAGTACCACCTTTGATGTTCTGAGGCTGTCACAGATTCCTCTGCTGATCGAAAAATATGTAAAACTTGAGGATGGTGAGATCACCGCTTATTGTCAAAAAAAGTTTTCGAAAGTTCTGATTCCTGTGGATTTTTCCGAAGCCTGTATTGAAATGATTGAGAAAATCAAAGAAATTGAAGGGATACAAGGGATTATTCTTGTCTCAGTAATTGAAAAAAGTGAAAGTCATCAGGAGTTGGAAAACAGTAAAAAGGAGTGGCAGGAACGATTAAACATTATGGAAGAGGAATTTGTCAATTTAGGTTATAAAGTCGAAAGCTTTGTGAGAGAAGGGGTCGCCTCCAAGAACATTATGGAGGTAGCCGAGAAAGAAGAAGCCACGCTGATTGCTCTTGCCACCCGGGGGGCAGGAACCATAGAAGAGCTGCTCATCGGCAGTACTATTGATGCGATCGCAAGACAATCGAAAAATCCTGTGCTGGTATTCCCATCCAGATAAT
>SKOH01000056.1 GCA_007120165.1 Clostridiales bacterium | reverse complement strand
TGCTTGTAAAGCTTTTTGTTAAAAATATTTCATAAAAATTTTTCCCCGGGGTGATCTTCCCTGGAAGTTTCCCTCCCGGTGGGTTATACTAAAATAGGTTGATTCCCTGAAGAATGGGACTCTTTGGTGCTTCTGGGATGAAAATTTACCGCGGAATAAAAATTTTATAGTTGGAGAAAGATTTATAGCCGGATAAAAATCTAAAGCTCGATGAAGATTATCGCTATAAGAACAATGTATAGCCGGATTAAAGATTTTAAGGAGGATTTTGATGAAACTTAAAAAAATTGTATCGATAGACAATACCCGCCTGGTGCCCGAGGTAAGAAAACAGCTGGAGGCCTTGGCGGAGGAAGTGGTGTTTTATGAGGACTACCCCACGGCAAAAGAAGAAATTGAAAAGCGGATGGTAGACGCCGAAGTGGTGCTGGTTTCCTGGAACACGAAGATTCACCGGGAAGCCATAGAAGGAGCGAAAAACTTACAGTATATCGGAATGTGCTGCTCGCTGTTTGACGAGGCCAGTGCCAATGTGGACATCGCTGCGGCGAGGAAGCGTTCGGTTCCGGTCCTCGGGGTAAAGGACTACGGTGATGAGGGCGTGATCGAGTTTATCATCAGCGAGCTGGTAAGCCTCCTGCATGGTTTTCATAAACACCAGTGGCAGGACTTTCCGACGGAACTTACCGGTCAAAAGCTTGGGATTATCGGTATGGGAACCCTCGGGAAAATGCTTGCAGGGGCGGCGAAACATTTTAATATGGACGTGTATTACTATAACCGTTCCCGAAAGCCGGAAGTGGAAGCCCAGGGGGTTACCTATCTTCCAAAGGAGGAACTGCTTCAACGGGTGGATATTGTATCGACGCATCTCCCCCGAAATACCGTGGCGATTACAAAAGAAGACTTTAGCACCTTCGGCGACGGAAAGATCCTGGTAAACACCTCCCTTGGAAAGACCTACGACCTGGAAGGCTTTCGCCAGTGGATCAACAAACCGGACAATTACGCCCTATTTGATATCAGCGCCCTGGAAGGGATCCAGGAAGAAATGAAAGCCTATGACAATGTGATTACCTCCAGCAGCGTTTCGGGATTTACCACCCAGGCAAAGGGCCGGCTTTCCCGAAAGGTGCTTGAAAACCTTTTCGAAGTCTTCCCGAATTTGAAAGAACTTTAGCAGCCTGGAGGGAAACCCCTGGGGCTGAATGCAATTTCGTGGATTTGAAAAAAGATTTAATTACAAGAAAACACCCTACGCTCCTTTTTCAAAAGGTTTTGCAGGGTGTTTTTGTTGTTTTTTTTGCGTTAACCCGAACTTGAAACGTTCCAGACTCCACTAAAAAACTTTCTTTTAGACAATCTTTTAAACCTTTCAACCGGAACGATTATTTATTCGAGGATCTTTTCTTCTTTTTCTTTTTCCCTTTGGTCCCTTGAGAGGACGTTTTCTGTCGGGATGAATTTTTCTGTTGGGAGGACGTCTGCTTTTGAATCCTTTTGTTGTCCCGAAGTCCCTGGACCGGTTTTTTCATCTTATCCGGTTCGCCGAACCTTCGTTTCAGCTCCCCTTCAATGACGAAGCTTGGGATAAAGACGAAGACGACCCCCAGGATAAAGTGAAAAAGATTTAAATCCCTTCCCGACAGCGGATTGACAAAATAGCTGATGGCAATAATCACAAACAGGATGCCCCCGTACTTTTTCCAAAGAGGGCCCCGTCTTTTATTGGCATAATCCCAGGCTTCTGTGGACTGTTTCGAACGCCGGGTCCGATGTCCGAAGATCACCGCCCCTTTTTTTACCGGGTTTTTGGTAAAATAGGCACCGAAAAGTATCAGCAGTATTGGTATTACAAAATCAAAAATAATTTGTGCTTCAGTCATGCAACCCCTCCTAGATTGAATCTCCCTATTCTATTAATTGGTTCCTTGGATCATTTTATTATAACATGTTTATGGATGCTCTGGGGTTAATGCTCCGCGGCTTTTTGAATAATCACGTTCCGCTCTTCCACCACGTCCATGGCGGCGGGCTTTCCCCATAAATACCCCTGCATCTCATCGCAGCCCATATCCTGTAAAATTTTCAACTGGTCGGTCTCTTCGACGCCCTCCGCAATGGTTTTAAGGCCCATGCCTCCGGCCATCATCGTTATCGCCCGAATGATCAGGCGGGAATGCTCGTCCTCGGTGATATGGTCCACCAGCTCCTTGGCAATTTTTAAGCGGTCAATATGAAAACGTTTGATATAGCTGAGGGAAGAATATCCCGTCCCGAAATCGTCAATTGATGCGCTGATGTCCAGTTTGGCCAGGCCCACGAAAATCTCTTCCATGGAAAAATCACTGTGGATCGTCGCCCCCTCGGTTATTTCAATATCCACCCAGTAGGGATGGACCTGCTTTTCCCGAAGTTTTCCCTCAATCCAGGGCAGAAAGTCCATATTCTGAATCTGTACCGGCGAGACATTAATGGCCATTTTCAGGTTGGTTTCATGTTTTTCGTTAAACGTTTTTATCGCCTCTAAGGCCCGGTCCATCACCCATTCCCCAATGGAGATAATTTGACCGGTCTCCTCGGCGATGGGGATGAAATCCTTGGGTGAAATATTTCCCATTTGGGGCTGGGTCCAGCGAAGCAGCGCTTCCAGACCGATCATCTGTCGATCCTCAAGACGATACTGGGGCTGAAATACCAGATGGAATTCCCGGTCATAGTCCGCCCGTTTCATCATCATCTCAATATGATGTTTCTTCTCCATTTCCCGCTGCAGACCCTGATTGAAAAACAGGTAACCCTTTTTCCTCGGATGATTTTTCGCCTGATACATGGTCATATCCCCGAATTTCATCAAATCATTCCGCTTTTCGGCGTCCAGCGGGTATCGGGCAATTCCGATACTGATTCCTAAATAAAAGGTATAGGGGGTAATTTCGATCGGTTCTTCCACCAGGGCAATAATGTTCTTTGCAATTTCCTCCAGCAGGGGTTTGGAATAAATATCCTTCAGCACCACCGCAAACTCATCGCCGCCGATTCGAAACAGCTCACCATTTTCTCCGCAGCCTGCCAGCAGCTCTTTGGAGATATGGGTCAGCACCCGGTCCCCGATTTCATGGCCGTGGGCATCATTGATAAACTTAAATCGGTCCAGGTCCATATAAAACAGGGAAAACACCTGATTTTTCCCCTCGATCAGCTGATCCATATAATCCACAAAACTCCGGCGGTTTTGAAGTCCCGTCAGTTTGTCCCGGTAGGAAAATTCCTCCAGTACGTCCTTCGCCTGCTGCAGGTCCCGGGTTTTTATCTCGATTTCCTTTTCCAGCCTGCTGTTGATTTCCTGCTGCTGCTGAAGAAGAAACCCGTTTTTAATCGACAGCTGAATATAAGAGGAGAACAGCTTATGAAAGAGCAGTAAGACCGTCAGTAAAATTAACGTATGGGCGGATACAATCTGTATATACCAAAGCAGGATCAATCCTGCAATAAAATACCGGATATCCCCCAGGCGTCCATAATTCTCCGGAAAATCATAGGTGACGGGTCCGGTTTTATTCCTTACCCGCTGTTGACTCATTGCTCCCAGCGAAAAGACGAACATCGGAAGCATGTAAAAAATATCCACTAAACTGTTGGCTGCATAATGATCATTTACGTATTGATAGCTGAAGTATACATTGTTGATGCTGAAGAGAATTACCCCAAGAAGCACCCAGCGGTATCCGGGGTTTTTTCCTTTTTTTCTTGTGGAAATATGTAATATAATCATTCCGATAACCACGTAGAGATCAGCCGCATGGTAAACGCCCATGGAGGCCAGTCTGCCCACATCCCAGTAGGAAATTTCCAGTACCCGGCTGATAATATTCCACTTCAGTGCCAGGACCATAACAGCGACGACGATGCTGTCCAGCAGCAGCTGATAGCGGTTCCATTTTCCCACATTGCAGTAATATAAAATGCTGACCATGATCACCAGGATCAAACTGGGGATAATATAAAACATACTCAGCATCCCAGATAAAACCGGATCCATTCCCAGCACCTCCACGGAAACCAGCCACAGGGTATCGGCCATGCCCCAGGAAGCGGCAAACAAAAACAGCCACATATACACATTGTCATAACGTTTATTTACCCGGGGATAAATGACAAAGGCTGCCCCGAAAGCAAATACCGGGCCGGCGATGTTGCTGAGTAACTGCTGTCCGCTTAATACTGCGATTATGTATGTAATCAATAAAAACAATAATAAACCGATGGATCTTAGATTCCTATACTCCGATGGAGCAGAGGTTTGGTTCATTCAATCACCCCATTTTTTATAATATTTTTTATAATATTTTTTTGTATGGTTCTTTATGGATATTCATTGTTTTTCATTCTTTTCTTTAGAGCATTTTTTCCATGAGGGTAATATCGACCCATTTTCCGTCGATTCTTCCCTGATTTTTATAGGTCCCCACCAGGGTAAATCCCGCTTTCTGGTAGAGTCTTTTTCCGGTTTCATTGTGGTCCGGCGTGCTTAGGACCAGTTTGTAGAAGTTCTGTTCCTTTGCAATCTTTTCCAGCTCCCGCACCAAAGCCCGGCCGATTCCCTGGCCCCGGTAGCTGCGTTTGATATAGATCGAAAAGTCGGCGACCCCGTCGTAACAGCTGCGGGGGTTGAATACATTTAATGTGGCAAAGCCCAGCAGCAGTCCGTCCTCTTTTTTTGCGATAATGGTTTTGTGCCGGGGACTCTTTCCAAGGATCCATTTTTCAACTTCCTCCACGGTTTTTGGCGCCTGTTCCAGGGTGGCCTGGCGGTCTTCAATGCCTTCATTGTAAATTGCGGTGACCCGTTTCAGATGCTCCGGGGTAAATTCCTCTATCAGAAGTTCCATGTTTTCTCATCCCTTTCCAAAGTTTAACCAGTTTCTCACAGCTTTCCTGTTTCGCCGGATGCGTTTATCATCGGACAGCGTACAGCCCTTTCCTCCAGGCCCCTGTTAATTTCCAATCGTATTTACATATTATATGCCTTTTTGCGATTTTTATCCACTGTTTCATCAAATTTTGGTAAGCAGGGGTCATCTGATTCGATTTTTCCAGCGATCATAAAAAAAACTTGGATATCCGAAAACCTTCGAACATCCAAGTGATTTTTCCTTATTCCCACTCCACGGTGGCCGGCGGTTTTGAGGTAATATCATATACAATACGATTGACATCATCCACTTCGTTAACGATTCGCCGGGACATGGTGTCCAGCACCTCATGGGGAATCTTTGCCCAGTCGGCGGTCATGGCGTCGGAACTGGTGATGGCCCTAATGCCGATGGTATGGGCGTAGGTTCTCTCATCTCCCATAACCCCAACGCTTTGGATTCCCGGAAGGACGGCAAAGTACTGCCAGATATCCCGGTCAAGTCCCGCTTTTTTAATCTCTTCCCGGACAATATGGTCCGCTTCCCGTACGATATGAAGCTTCTCTTCGGTAACCTCCCCCAGTACCCGTACCGCAAGGCCCGGTCCCGGGAAGGGCTGCCGCCAGACGATTTCTTCGGGAAGACCCAGTTCCTCTCCCACATTTCGAACCTCATCTTTAAACAGGTATTTAAACGGCTCAATCAGTCCGAAGGTCATATCCTTGGGAAGCCCTCCCACATTGTGGTGGGATTTTATGACCGAGGCGGTGTCGGTACCGCTCTCGATGATGTCGGGATAAAGCGTCCCCTGAACCAGATAATCGATCTCGCCGATTTTTAACGCTTCCTCCTGAAAGAGATAAATAAATTCATTGCCGATAATCTTTCGTTTCTGCTCCGGGTCCGATACCCCTTTTAACTTACCCAGGAACCGGTCCTTGGCATTTACCCGGATAAAATTCATTTTAAACTGATCCTTAAAGATCTTTTCCACCCAGTCCCCTTCATCCTTTCGAAGCAGACCGTGGTCCACAAATACACAGGTCAAGTCGTCCCCGATGGCCCGGTGAACAAGGGCCGCAGCAACGGAGGAATCCACCCCGCCGGATAGGGCGCAGAGCACCTTTTTCCCCGCCGCCTTCTCCCGGATCAGCGCGATTTCTTCTTCAATATAATTCTCCGTGGTCCAGGTGCCCTTCGCTCCGGCCACTTCGTAAAGGAAGTTTCGAATCATTTCTTTGCCCATCTCCGAATGTTCCACTTCCGGATGAAACTGCAGGGCGTAAAGTTTTTTCTCCCGGTCCTCCATCGCCGCAACGGGACAGCTTTCCGTGGTGGCGGTGACGGTGAAATTCTCCGGAGCTCTTTCAATGAAATCCGTATGACTCATCCAGCAGTCCAGAGACGACCCCAGTCCGTGGAATAATTCCGACTGCTCCTTCAGGTTGAGTGCCACCTGCCCATACTCCCGGCTGTCTGCCCGGCTGACCAACCCTTCGTAATGAAGTGCCATCAGCTGACCGCCGTAGCAAATTCCCAGCACCGGGATCCCCATTTCAAAAATCGATGGATGGCAGCGGGGGGCGCGGGGCGCATATGCACTGGCGGGCCCGCCACTGAGGATAATCCCCACAGGGTTCATCTCCCTGATTTTGTCCGGCTCCATGTGGTAGGGGAGCACTTCGCAATAGACAGCACATTCGCGTACCCGCCGGGCGATCAATTGATTATACTGGCCGCCAAAGTCCAGTATGAGAATTTTTTCTTCGTTCATGCGCCTACCTCCCCCATCCATTCGCTAATAGTCTGTATCCCGTATACTGTAGTTGGGCGCTTCCCGGGTAATGAAAAT
>SKOH01000208.1 GCA_007120165.1 Clostridiales bacterium | reverse complement strand
TCTTCGATGCTGAGGTCTTCAAAGCTTTCTTTTTCCTCGTTCTTCGAGCCTTCAATTACCAGTACGATCTCTCCCTTAAGGGGAGCGTCTTCCAATCGCTGCTGCAGGTCGTCGAGGCTTCCCCGGATAAACTCCTCGTATTTTTTCGTCAGTTCCCGGGCAATGGCGCCTTCCCGGGCTCCGAAAATTTCTCCCATATCCTTCAGGGTATCCCTGATCCGGTGGGGGGATTCATAAAAGATCATTGTCCGGTCCTCTTCTTTCAAAGCCTCCAAACGTTTTTTCCGTTCCCTTCGCTCCCGGCTTAAAAATCCTTCAAATACGAATTTTCCGTTGGGAAGACCGGAGCCCACCAGGGCGTTTACAAAGGCCGAAGCCCCGGGTAATATCTCCAGGGGCAGATGATTGTTAATGACCTGCTGAATCACCTCAAAACCGGGGTCCGAGATCCCGGGCATCCCCGCATCGGAGACCAGGCCTATGGAAAGCCCCTTTTTCAGATCCGATACAATGTCCCCGCTCCGCTGTTTCTCATTATGGTCGTGATAGCTGACCAGGGGTTTATGGATTTCAAAATGGCTCAGCAGTTTTCGGGTATTTCTTGTATCCTCCGCCGCTATTTTATCCACTTCCCTCAGAATTCTGAGAGCCCTTAGGGTGATGTCCTCCAGATTTCCGATGGGGGTGGGGACAATCCACAGGGTTCCGGGCAGGGGCTGACGGCTTTGAATTTCCTCTTTATCTTCTTTTCGGTGGTGCGGTTTCGCCTCTTTCATTCTTTCGCCCCCCTTCTTGGGTTTATCTCCGGGTTTTACGGCTGCCTGCCTCCCGGAGCTGATGTTATTTTATCCGGCTAACCCTCCAAATCCTCCTGATGATACAGTGCCAGGGTTTCTTTGGTGTAGGTACCGTCATCTTCATAGATAATTAACGGACGGTTGATTTTCAATTCTACCTTTGCCCCTTTTTTCCCTTCTACGATCAGCAAATTCGGGGCCTTGTCTCTTTTCGGCTGAATCATCGTCAGCACCTTGGGCTCCAAGCTGAACTTTCGCATAAGGTACATAATATCCACCATCCGGTTCGGCCGGTGGATCATATAAAAACGGCCGTGGGTCCGAAGAAGCAGGCTCGCCGCCCGTACCACATCCTCTAAATCACAGGCCACTTCATGGCGGGAGACGGCCTTGGCATCCCCGGGATTGATCAGTCCTTTACTGTGCATGTAGGGAGGGTTTGCGGTTACCACGTCATATACGCTTTTTGGAAAGAGGTCTGCTGCCCCTTTAATATCCCCTTGAAGAATTTCAATCCGCTCCTGCAGGTGATTCAGGGCCACGCTTCGTTTGGCCATATTACAGACCGCTTCCTGAAGCTCTAAGCCTTGGAAGGTACAGGTCCTGCTTTTCCCTGCCAGCAGCAGCGGTATGATACCGGTGCCGGTTCCAAGATCCACTACCCGGTCCGCAGGTTTTAATTTCACATGATTGGCCAGCAGTACGGCGTCAATACCAAAACAAAACCCCTTGGGGTTTTGTATGATTTTCAATCCCTTTAGTTGTAAGTCATCAACCCGCTCCATTACGGTTCATCCCTTTCTAAGAGCTCTTCCACATCGGAGAGCAGCACCTCTTCGGTGACCAGCTCCGAGTACTCCTGAAACACCGTCCCCTGCTGATCGATCACAGCGGTATAGGGGACCTCCCGGTCTTCGGGTTCAAATACCGATAAAAAGGCCACTTCCCCCTCCAGCAGCAGCAGCAGATTATCCAGAATCGCCAACTGTTCCTGGCTCTCTTCGTCCTCCTGCTCCCAAAAAGTCAGCAGGACCGGACTGCCTTCATGGGCTTCCAGGGTGGTGGACTCTCCGTCAAGGTTTTCGATATCCAGATCCCGAAAAGCTTCAGAAGCCTGGATTTGGGCCTCCACTCCGTTGCTTCCGTTATTGCTTTGGGCGTCATCATTTCCATTAAGTATCCAGCGGAACACCCAGACCAGGGCAAAGACCAGGAAAATAATTGCTCCGATTTTTAATATATCCTTGTTTTTCATACGCATGGGTCTTCCTCCCTTTTACTCTTTCGACGTCGGCTTCGTGGAATCGGACTTTGGTTTTTCCCCTCGGGGTTTGTTCTTTTTATAATTTTTTCGGGGCGGTCTCTTTTTTCCCTGGGGACGCTTGGACTGGGGTTTTTTCTTTCCGTCGGAAGGGGCGTCTTCCTTCGGCAGGTTTTTGTGCTCGGGTTCCACTTTCCCCTGGATTGTCTCCTTCGACGGCATTACTTCCTTGGGCTGTTTCTTTTCCTTGGCCGGTTTACCTTCCCGGGGGGACCTGTCATCGGAGGATTTTTTCGGCTCCGAGGCTTTGGGCTCCGAAGGCTTTTTCTCGGAAGGACCTTGGGAAGGTTTTTTACTTTCTTCCGGTTTTCCTCCCTCGGCTTTAGTCCGATTTCCCTTAGGAATTTTGGTAATCTCATCAATATGGAAGACTTTGATTTCTTCGGTACCGTCCTGGTCATTGGTTACCCGCACCTTTACCCGCTCAAGAAGGGGATTGGTGTTGATAATCACGCCGCTTCCCACCTGGGTTTTTACCCGGTCTCCGTTTTGCGGCATCTTTTTCAGAACCGCTTTATATACTTCATGCTCATATTTCAGACAACAGAACAGTCTGCCGCAAACCCCGGAAATTTTGGTGGGGTTTAGGGACAGGCCCTGATCCTTGGCCATTTTTATTGATACCGGCTCAAATTCTCCCAGCCACGTAGAGCAGCAAAGGCTGATGCCGCAGGGACCGTAGCCGCCGATCATCTTCGCTTCGTCCCGGACGCCGATTTGACGAAGCTCGATTCGGGTCTTAAAAACCGATGCCAGGTCTTTTACCAGTTCCCGAAAATCCACCCGTCCCTCGGCGGTGAAATAAAAGATGATTTTGTTATTGTCAAAGGTGTATTCCACATCCACCAGCTTCATTTCCAGCCCATGGCTCTGGATTTTTTTATCACAGATCTCAAAGGCTTCCTTTTCTTTGCCCTTGTTTTCCTGATACACTTCCATATCCTTGGGAGTGGCCTTTCGAATGACCTCCTTCAGGGGGGAGACCACTTCTTCTTCGGGGATCTCCTTCGGACCGACCACAACCTCTCCCAGTTCCACTCCCCGGGCGGTTTCTAAGATTACTTTATCGGTTTTGAATATTTCCAGTTTTCCGGGGTCAAAGTAGTATACTTTCCCCGCTTTTTTAAATCGTACTCCTACTACGGTTTCCATAATGTATAAACCTCCTATTTATCGCTTAAAGCCTGATGTATATTCAGGACTAACATTTCCAAAATCGACTTGGTGCTGACATTTGCCCGGGTATGGGACTGCATTTTTTCAATTTCCTTGAGGGATTTTAGAACCCCCTCGTTACTGCAGCTGCTGCCCAGGGTTTTAATAACCGCTTCCTGGTCCCGGTGAATCAGCCCCTGGGGTCTTTGAAGGGCTTTATATAATAAGACGTCCCGAAAAAAACTGTAGCTTAATTCCAGGACCTCTTCAACCTGATCTTTTTCAATGGACAGCCCGTCCAGGCTCTCCAGACTTGCGGTAATGCCCTTTTCTTTCATATCTTTATATAAGCTGAATAATTGCTTTCTCCGGTTTTCGTAGTCTTCATCCTGTAAAAAGCGCAGGGCGGTTTTAATTCTTCCTCCGGAAATTTTTGCAGCTTCCCGGGCCTTTCCGTCTTCATAGCCGTAGGTGCTTATAAGGGCACTGTAGATCCCTTCCTCGGATACCGGCTTCAGGCCCAGTCCCTGACAGCGGGACTGAATGGTGGGAAGGAGCGCTTCCTTGCTTCGGGCAACAATTAAAATGATTCCGAAACCGGGGGGTTCTTCCAGGGTTTTCAGCAGGGCATTTTGCCCCTGGGGGGTCATGCCCTCCCCGTGATTGATGATGTAGATTTTTTTCCCTGAACGATAGGGTTTGATATGAATATCCTTTTCCAGACTTCGAACGTCCTCTACCTTTAACACTTCCTGGTCGTAGATTCCTAAGTCCTCATGATTGCGGCTCAGAACCTTTTTACAATCATTGCAGCTGCCGCAGGGGACTTCCCCCCGGGTTTCCCTGCATAAAATCCCTTGGGCAAAGGTTTTGGCAAATCCCTGGGGATCCAGGCCGGGATGGCCGTAAATCAGGTAGGCATGGTTTAACGTATCGCCGCTGATTTGTCGAAGCAGCTCTTTTTTTAAATGGTCCTGTCCCAATACTGTTGAAAATCCCATAGAGTTTCTCCTTATGGTTATATTTTAATGGTTATATTTTAAAATGTTTTTCCACATCCACCACAAATACCGTGGCGCCCCCCACATTGACTTCGATGGGATGGGGTACGTAAACCCCGGTAGTGCCGGATACCGGTGCCGGAGACGTGGCAACCTGCTTTCGGGTTTCACATTTTTCCTTGATGATCCCCATTACCTGATCCACTTTATCATCCTCGGTACCGATTAAAAACGTGGTATTTCCCGCTTTTAAAAACCCTCCCGTGGTGGCAAGTTTGGTAACCCGGTGTCGGTTTTCCGTTAACCTGTCTAAAAGTTTGTTGGCGTCCTCGTCGTTGACAATGGCAATTACAAGTTTCATTCCGTAAACCTCCTTTAGTTTTTCTATGACAATCCCTTCGATCTCCCGCCGCATTTTTTCAATACTTTGGGAACCGTCTACGGCTTTGATCCGTTGGGGGTATTTTCGCTTCAGTTCCCGGTAGCCCTCATACACTTTTTGGTGAAACTGAATTTTTTCCTTTTCCAGACGATCCGCATTTCCGCTGGAGGCCACCCGCTTTAAGCCCTCCTCCGGGGGAAGATCAAACCAAAGGGTAAGGTTGGGGCGAAGCCCGCCGGTCGCAAAATCGTTAATATTCTCGATGCTTTGGGTCCCGATATCTCTGCCGCCTCCCTGATAGACAATGGAGGAGTCCACAAAGCGATCACAAAGTACCACTTTCCCCTCTCGAAGGGCCGGAACAATAACTTCCGCCACATGCTGGGCCCGGGCCGCAGCGTATAAAAGGGCTTCGGATTTTTCCGTCATCTCTGTATTTTCATTATCGAGGATCAGCTCCCGGATTTTCTCGCTGATTTTTGTGCCGCCCGGTTCCCGGGTCAACACCACATCAAAGCCCCGCTGTTCAAAAAAAGTTTTTAAGTATTTCATTTGGGTAGACTTTCCCGAACCGTCGGTTCCCTCCAGGGTAATAAAAAATCCCTGTTCCATAGCATCACTCCTCGGTTACAACCATAATTTTTCCCTCTTTTATTCCACTCACCTGATGTCCGCTTTGCTGATAGGCTGAGAGTCTGCTTATCAGCTGCCCGGTGATGCGCTCTCCGGGAAGGATCAGTGGAATCCCCGGAGGATAGGGGGTCAGCGTACTTCCTGCCACTCGATTAATACTCTTATTTATTGATACCCTTTCTTTGGGGCGATAAAAGGCGGTTCTTATGGGAAGTGCCAAAGAATCCTTTTCCCCGGCATTATCCCCGGCATTTTCCCCTGGACTGACAAAAACTTCCATTGAAGTTTTTTCTGGGAATTTTTCCATCTTTATCTTATTATATAATGTTTCTTCCAGTTCCTCAAAGGCTAAATACAGTTTTTCCAAATCTTTTTCCCCGTTGCCGATGGACGTCAGGGCCAAAACCCCCTGGGGCATGGAGAGTTCCATGATAATTCCGTGATTTTCCCGAAGCCGGGTCTCCACTTCTCCCCCAGCAAGGCCGCTGTTTTCCGTACGGATCCATAGCTTTGTCCGGTCCTTTCCGGGACAGGCGTCCAGTTGAAATAATTTCAGCTGCTGAAATCTCTGTTCAAACTGATCGATCCCTCTTAGCAGGACCTTCATCTTTTCCCTGCCCGCCTCCAGGTAATGCCGGGTTCCCTGTTCGATGGAGGCCATTAAAATATAGGAAGGACTGGAACTTTGGTGGATGTTTAACTGTTCCTGGAGCCGGTCCCGGTCCACAAGCCCTCCACTGACAAATAATACCCCGCACTGGGTCATGGCCGGAAGGGTTTTATGAAAACTCATCACCGTAAGATCCGCCCCGGCGTCAATCCCCGAAAGCGGCAGCTGGGGATGTAAGCCCAGATGGGCTCCATGGGCCTGATCCACCCAAAGAATCTGCCGCCGGCTTCTGGTCAGGTTTCGAATCTCCAAAAGTTCCGATGCCCGGCCGTAGTAATTGGGATGGGTGACCAGGACCCCTTTGCAGTTCGGGTATTTTAAAAGCCCCTCCTTTACGTTCTTTGCCGTGATTCCCATCGGGATTTTATAAAGGGGGTCTATTTCCTGGGAAATAAACCGGGGGGTGAGATCCCCAAGGATCAGCGCATGAATGACGGATTGATGGACATCCCGGGAAAGGAGGACCTCGTCCCCGGGTTTGGTCTGGGAGAGGATCATCGACAGAACACCGCCGCTGGAGCCGTTGATCAGATAATAGGCTTCGGAGCTTTTAAAAACCTTCGCCGTCCACTGCTGGGACTCCTTTAATACGCCCGAGGGATTTTGCAGCTGGTCCGTGGCGAAAATCTCTGTGGTATCATAGGGATACAGATTCTCTCTAAGGCCGCCGTCTCCTAAGGATTCGAAGGCTTTTCCCGATTTATGCCCCGGCGTATGAAAAGACACCGGGCTGCTTTTTTTCAACATCTCCAAGGTTTTAATTAACGGAGTGCCCATGCGAAATCCTTCCTTTCCCTGCTTCTTCATTTATTGATTC
>SKOH01000001.1 GCA_007120165.1 Clostridiales bacterium | reverse complement strand
GCGACGATGTTTTTCGCCACGTAGCGGGCGGCGTAGCTTCCCGAACGGTCCACCTTCGTAGGATCTTTTCCGGAGAAGGCGCCTCCGCCGTGGCGGGAGAATCCTCCATAGGTGTCGACAATGATCTTTCGACCGGTCAGTCCCGCGTCCCCTTGAGGACCGCCGATTACAAATCGTCCGGTGGGGTTGATTAAAAACTTGGTCCTGTCGTCCAGCAGTTCCACCGGTACCACTTTCCGGACAACTTCCCGAATCAGATCCTCCCGGATTTGCTGGAGGGGCACATCTTCATGATGCTGGGTGGATACCACCACCGTGTGAATCCGCTTCGGCTGATCATCTTCGTATTCCACCGTAACCTGGGTCTTCCCGTCGGGCCGTAGGTAATTCAGTTTTCCGGTCTTTCGAACCTCCGCTAAGCGTCTCGCCAGCTTATGGGATAGGGAAATCGGAAGGGGCATTAATTCTTTGGTTTCATTGGAGGCAAAACCAAACATAATTCCCTGGTCTCCCGCCCCCATAGATTCATACAAATCTTCCTTCGACTGGCTTTCCCGCTGTTCAAAGGCTTCATCCACCCCCATGGCAATATCGGGAGACTGCTCATCGATCGAGGTCAGCACCGCGCAGGTTTCCGCATCGAACCCGTATTTTGCCCGGGTATAACCGATGCGCTCGATGGTTTTTCGTGCGATCTTGGGAATGTCCACATAGCAGGTGGTGGTAATCTCCCCCATCAACAGGACAAGTCCTGTGGTTACCGCCACTTCGCAGGCCACCCGGGCATCCGGATCTTCCGTTAATATGGCGTCCAGCACCGCATCGGAAATCTGGTCACAAATTTTATCGGGATGTCCCTCGGTAACGGACTCCGATGTAAATAATCGTTTATTCATTTTTCTCCTCCTTATATACTATATTTTCCGGTATCAATTAATCCTTCCGGGATACCTCCAACATAGCTGTTAATTTTTGTGGTTCCATCTTGAGGTAAAACTTAAAGGTTTTTCCAATTAATGCAGACTTTATTTCGACATTTTCCCTCGGATATAAACCCCGGTGCATACTCCTTCTCCGAGGAAAACTTCCCGAACATGAAAAAAACCTCTTCTAAGAAGAGGGTCCACTCTCCTTATCTCTCAGAAATCATTCTGCAGGAATTAGCACCATACTTCTATGGTTGCCGGGTTTCAAAGGGCCTGTCCCTCCACCGCTCTGGATAAGGTAATCATTATGAAACTGTTTTTTTATTATAACATAAACAAACCCAAGTTTCCAACAGATTTTTTGATGATTAATAATTCTTCTCAAGGACTATTTTCGGGTTTCATCTGTCGAATTTTGTCATTTTTTGTATTAATAGGCTTCTTGACTATGAAGTTTCCTTTCGATATACTTAATAGTAAGATAAGTTTAGCCTTTCGAACAAACTTATCGCTGTGTTCAAACGTACCGGTAAAGGAGGCGATTCCTTTGTTAAAGCATTTAGCAATTCCCTCAAAAATACAGCTTGCAGAACTGTCAGATGATGATCTGAAACTGGAGATTCGAAGGCTGCAGACTTCTTTGCATCAATATCTGCGCGATAAAAAGTCAAAGGAAGAAGTTTATCGCCTTAGCTGCGGCATTGATGATTTGATCGTGGAATATCAGAAGCGGACCAAGGATCTGCACAAATAATAGAACCCCCTCTGCTGAGCCCCCTGGAAAGTTGGACACAAACCGACTTTCCGGGTTTTTTTTATGCTCGCTGAATCTTCAACGGCCGGGGTATTAACTTTGCAGCAAACTTAGCATAAAGATCTTCCTGCCTTCCTTGTTTTCATAACTCCGGGGTATTAACTTTGCAGCAAACTCAACCCAGTAATAGATAAGCGATCAGCGGCAAGGTAATCGCCGAGCAGAGCGTCGTAAAAAACACTCCTTTTGCCGCAAAATCCGCATCTCCATCATACATCACTGCAAAGACCACGGCATTGGCGGCTGCGGGCATAGCAAACACCAATACCGGTACTGCCAGTAAAAAACCCTCCACGCCCAGTAACGTTAAGACCCCGTATAAAAATGCGGGAATCAGAATCAGTCGAAGAAGACTCAGCCAGTAAAGGCCCTTTTCTCTAAACACGCTGCTCAGCGCCACCCGGGAAAGATTGGCCCCGATAATAATCATCGCCAGGGGGGTGGTGGCCTCTCCCAGGACATCCAAGGCCCGAAAAAGGGGGCCGGGAATTTCAATGGAGGCGACAAACAGGATAAATCCGGTAAAGGTTGCGATAATCCCGGGATTAATCAGGACCCCAAAGCGCTGAAACCTTTTGTTCGTGCCGGAAGGCTCTTTTCTGACCGTCCCGCCCTCCTCTTTAAGAGAAACCGCTGACATGGATCGGCGCTCCAGCTCCTCCAATCCCGGTTTTTGGAGATCCTTCCGGGTCATCAGGTAGACGCCGAGGCTCATCATTAAAAAGTTAAAGGGAATATTAAACAGAGCGGTATAAAAAACCCCTTCATCGCCGAAGATCGAGGCCATCACCGGATACCCCATATACCCTACGTTTCCGAATATTATCAGAAACTGCAGCGCATTGGCTTTCCCCCCCGAAAGGCCCGTGAACTTTACGACCCCATAGGAAAAAGCGATCATCAGCCCATACATGACGATGCCGATGACAAACATATAGGCGCTTTCCAATAACAATTCCAGAGAAAAATCAAACTGCATCGATTTAATGATCATGGCCGGCAGAGTCACTTTAATGACGAACCCGCTTAAGGTCTTTATAAAAGGCTGATCTACCAGCTGCAGTCTGGAAATCACCCAGCCTACGGCAATCAGAATAAATAGCGAAATAATTTGATAAAAAGTTGTAAAAAAATCCACGATATCCCCGCTCTCCATATATTTTATCGATAAATCCGCTCAGGACCAGCTGGATCCCTTCCATGTAGGGAGGGATGTATGTAGGGATGCATGTACCAATGTTG
The DNA here is from genome assembly GCA_007120165.1 of Clostridiales bacterium. Lineage (GTDB taxonomy): Bacteria > Bacillota > Clostridia > Peptostreptococcales > T1SED10-28 > Isachenkonia. The sequence continues at coordinate 3,855 of SKOH01000001.1, read as the reverse complement.
TAAAAAAAGGCCTTTATTATAAAGGCCTTTCGATAAACATTATGGTATAGCGGTCTGCAGCTTAGCGATCCACTAACGCGAAAGACAGCTGACAGGAACAGGCAAGTTCTCCCTCTACCATGGCTTTTCCTTCGGCTTTTCCGATGCCCCGTCTAAAGGAGGTAATTTCCACATGAAGCTCTAACACGTCTCCCGGAACCACGGGTCTTCGAAACTTGCATTTATCAATCCCGGTAAATACGCCGAGCTTTGTCTGGTCTCCCTCGATGGTACAGGTCAGTCCCGCCACCTGGGCTAAGGCTTCCACCATCAGTACCCCGGGCATTAACGGTTTTTCCGGAAAGTGTCCCTGGAAAAACGGTTCATTGGCGGTAACATTTTTGATACCCACCGCCTTTTCTCCCGGGGTCAGCTCCCGTACCTTATCCACGAGTAAAAAAGGGTAACGATGGGGCAGTATTTCCTTGATTTGTAAAATATCCAGTTCCATTAGTCCTACCTCCTAATTTTGTAGTTCTAAGCATATTCTAAAAAATACCGTGCTCAAAATGCAGTTTGCAAAATATCGTTAACAACTTATCATTCAAAGATCTCGTTCACAATGCGCCGCTTACAAACTATCGTTCATAAAAAACAAAAAGGTACAGCGGGAAGGGCATAATATCCCGCATTCCCCTGTACCCATCGTCAGTTATTTTGCTGTTATCTTCCCCCGAAAAGGTTATCTTCGGTGTCCATGTCGGGCGTTTGCCATGCTGTCTTCCAACAGATGAATGGATTTTAGCGCCTGGCCGGTACCCTTCGCTACGGAAGAAATCGGCTCGTCGGCGATCCGTACAGGAATTCCTGTCCGCTCGGAAATCAGTTTATCCAATCCCCAAAGCATGGCGCCTCCGCCGGTCATTACAATTCCCTGGTTGGAAATATCCGCGGATAGTTCCGGCGGCGTTTTTTCCAGTACCGAATGCACGGCATCGGCCATGTTTAAAATCGGTTCTTCCAGGGCTGAGAGCATTTCGTGGGAGCTGATTTTGATCGTAATCGGAAGACCGGTTACCAGGTTTCTGCCCCGTACATCCATAAGTTTTTCCTTCGGACGCTCAAAGGCTCCGCCGATTTCAATTTTCATCGCTTCCGCTGTCCGTTCCCCGATCATGATGTTGTGTTTTTTACGCATATAACGGGTAATCGCATCATCCAGGACGTCCCCGGCCACTTTGATGGAAGTGCTTGTTACAATTCCTCCCAAGGAAATTACGGCAATATCCGTGGTCCCGCCGCCGATGTCCACAATCATATGTCCATTGGGCTTGGCAATGTCCAGCCCCGCTCCGATGGCTGCGGCGATGGGTTCTTCAATCAGGTACGTCATTCGTCCCCCGGCTTCGTTGGTGGCATCAATTACGGCCCGCTTTTCTACTCCGGTAACGCCGCTGGGTACGCAGACGATAATTCTTGGTTTGAAGAACCATCTTTTCCCGATGGTTTTTTGAATGAAGTATTTCAACATTTTTTCTGTAATTTCATAATCTGAGATTACGCCGTCCTTTAGCGGACGAATCGCAACTATATTACCGGGAGTTCTGCCAAGCATTCTTCTGGCTTCTTCTCCTACGGCTAATACCTTGTTGGTGTATTTATCAATGGCTACTACGGAAGGCTCCTGCAGTACGATCCCCTTCCCCTTTACAAATACCAATACGCTGGCGGTACCTAAGTCAATTCCAATATCTGCTCCTAAACCTAACATCCGATTTGTTCCTCCTCTTAATAAATATTTCTCCCTGTTCCACGCTTACGGTCTTTTCTCAATACTTTCTACGATCCATTTCCTCAACTTCTTATTATACACTTTTTCAACGGAAAAGGAAATAGAAGCCCTCGGAAGTTTTAACGGTTTTCCTCCACGGATGCCCGGTTCGCCCGTTCGATGATGGCGCCCAGATCCGTTAATTTCTTTTCAATGTTGACATACCCTCGATCGATGTGGTATGTATTTTCGATTTCAGTGGTTCCCTCGGCAATCAGTCCCGCTAAGATCAGCGCGGCGCCTGCCCGAAGGTCCGTGGCTTTCACCTGTGCCCCCTGAAGGGTGTTTCCGCCTTCCACTACGGCACTTCGGCTGTCGATTTTAATTCGGGCGCCCATTCGTTTCAGTTCATTGACGTGCATGAAGCGGTTTTCGAATACGGTTTCCGTCAGGATCGATGTTCCCTTGGTGGCGCAAAGCAGGGCCATAAACTGGGACTGCATATCCGTTGGAAATCCAGGATAAGGCAGGGTTTTCACATCCACCGGCTTTTTATTGCTGTTTCCGATGACCCGAACGGTACTGCCGTTTTCAATGACTTCCGCTCCGTTTTCTTTAAGCTTTGCAATAACAGGACGCAGGTGATCGGTAATGATATTGTCAATAATCACATCGCCTCCGGTAATGGCGGCGGCAACCATGAAAGTTCCCGCTTCAATTCGATCGGGAATTACCCGATGGGAGAACTCCTTTGTGGATTTTACCCCTCGGATTTTGATGGTATCGGTACCGGCTCCCCGGACACTGCCTCCCATTTTATTCAAAAAGTTTGCCAAGTCCGTAATCTCCGGTTCTTCTGCAGCATTTTCAATAATGGTTTCGCCTTCGGCTAAAACCGCGGCCATCATAATGTTCTCGGTGGCCCCTACACTGGGAAAATCTAAGTAAATTTTCGCTCCCACAAGTTTTTCCGCCTTTGCCTCTACAAATCCGTGACCCATATGAATCTCTGCTCCCAGTGCTTTAAATCCCTTTAGATGAAGATCAATGGGCCGGGTTCCGATGGCGCATCCCCCGGGCATGGAAATCCGAGCCTCGCCGCATCTTGCAAGCAGGGGTCCCATAACAAGAAATGAAGCACGCATTTTCCTTGCAAGATCATAAGGAGCTTCACAGCTTGTAATATCCTTTGCGGTAATTTTCAAGGTTCCCTCTTCCAAGGTCTCGACCTTGGCGCCTAAGTGCTCCAGTACTTCCGAGATTACTTCCACATCTCTTAGGGGCGGTACATCCTCGATGATTGACGCCTGATCGTTAAGCAGCGTGGCGCATAAAATCGGCAGCACCGCATTTTTTGAACCGCTTATTCTGACACTTCCCTTTAACGGGGGGCTGTTTTTTACAATAATTTTTTCCAATATTTTGCCTCTCTTTCTGTCCTTTGACAACATAAACTTTCCCATGCCAAAAATTGACACAAAAAAAGCTCTGTGTCCTTATTTGACATTCCTACCCAACCTATTTGTTAATATTCTGCTCTATATCTATCTGTTATGTCCTTGTGGTTTGTTCAATACACCTGATTATCATTTTAACAGTAATCGACATAAATGCAAGTTTTTTTTGGCCCAAGGCCCTGATATTTTCAGTATTAAAGCTAATTCAGTAATATATACCCAGCCTCTACGGCCTTTAGACTTATGTCAATCTTTGTCGGAATTCCCGTGGCCCATAGCCGGGCAGCGTTATTTGTGTTCCTCAGGGGAAACCCCACAGGATTTTCCAAGCAGCCGGTCCGTAAGTCCCAGTTTTTTGAAATCCCGGACCCGTTCCGGAGCCAATTCTTCCAGCTCCCGATAACACTCCTTGCAGAGCTTCTTGTGTTCCGCATGTTGAAACTTGTCGGGAAGAAGCTGAAGGGTGACCCGGATGTTTTCCCGGTTTACCGCTTCTTTGCTGACCACCACAAGGCCCATGGCTTCCCTGGCCTGGGTCTGAAAGGATTTATACTCTTTATCGAATTCCTGGGCGAGGCTCATGTACTCTTTTGACCATCGGGAGGTCATTTTGTTGTGATTGACAATCAGCCGGTCCGCCTTGGGATC
>SKOH01000093.1 GCA_007120165.1 Clostridiales bacterium | reverse complement strand
CTGGAGAAACGGTTGGGAATTAGGGCGTAGCGACCGTCGGGCGAGAATACAATCCGTATCGGGCAGTCCCCGATCCGTCGTTTAAAGTCCGGTTTCAAGGTTTCGCGATTCACCACATACAAGGTGTTATCCTCCTGATTTGCCACATAAACGTACTTTCCGTCCTTGGAGCAGGCCACCCCTTCCGGGCCTTTCCCTACGGGAAAATGGCCGGTGATTTCTTCTTTTTCCACATCAATAATCGTTACATTATTAGAACCGATGTTGGGAACATAAAGGGTTTTTAAGTCCGGAGAAGGCTCCACCATATGGGACAGACCCTGGAAGGTGGGAAACACCTTCTCAATTTCATCGGTTTTCGTATCAATGATAAAGATTTTCTCACTGTAGGTGGAGGCTACGTATAACTTACTGTCCTCTTTTACGAGATCCAGACCATGGGGAAAGTTAAAATCCTCATGGGTAATTCTTTTTACGATCTCCATACTTTCGTTATCAATCACATCAATGGTGTTGCCCAAGGAACAGGTTACATAGGTTTTCTTTTGATCCCGGGTTACCACCACTTCATGGGGATTGTGGTCGGTTTCAATTTTTTTTACCTCTTCTCCCTTTTCAATGTCCACAAAGGAAATGCTGTCTTCATCTTTGTTCAGTACGATTAAATACTCCCTCATCAAAAAACCTCCTTTAATATTTTTAGAACCGTTATGAAAAGTATTTCGTAATTCTAATTGTATCATTTCTTTGTTTTGTCGTCAGCAGATAACGGAAATTTCCCACAGCAGAAGTAATTCTACAATTTTATTACATAGAAATTTACTGCATATAATTTACTGCATATAATTTACTGCATATAATTTACTGCATAAAATATAAGCATAAAATATAATGCAAAAAAAGACAGAGGAGACAATGATTCTGTCCCCCTGTCTCTTCTGCCTGGTTTTACTTTTCCACACGTTTGACGGCGATGCCGGTGGTATGGTCGTTTAGGTTGTATTCCTCTTCGCATTTTTCATCGGTGTGGTTTAGTTCAAGGGCCAGGGTTTCTTTTTTGATGTAGTCCTGGTGCTTATTGACGGCCTTTTGAATTTCTTCGCTGCCGCAGTAAGTGATTTGAATGTTGTCCAGTACTTCGAAGTCCTGGTTTTTTCGAATCTGCTGTACCTTTGAGACAAACTCCCGGGCATAGCCTTCATCGATTAAGTCCTGGGTCAGGGTGGTATCCAATATGACAAACTTGGTGCCGTCCATCTCTACGGTAAAGCCTTCTTTTGCAGTGATGTTGATCATCAGGTCTTCTTCCTGTAACGTGATCATGTCACCGTCTATCTCCACTTCAATAAAGCCTTCACTTTTTACCTGTTCCACGGCTTTATCTTCATCCAAAGCGCTTAAAGCTTTTGGAAGGGCTTTGATTTTTTTACCCAGTTTCGGTCCCGCCACTTTGAAGTTGGGCTTTAGGCTGAAGTTCATATATTCATTCAGGTTTTCGGTAAACTCCACTTCTTTAATATTCAATTCTTCCTGAAGTAATGGGGTAAGACCGTTGATTAAATCTTTCTTTCTTCCGTCCACGATGATTTTGTTCAGCGGTTGACGTACCTTTAGTTTGGATTTTTCCCGGGTGGCCCGTCCCAGGCCTACTAAGTCCCGAACCAGGTCCATGGGTTTTTCAACTTCTTTTTGTACCAGAGTCTGATCCATTTCTGGATAGTCCGCAAGATGAACCGATTTTTCTCCCGTCAGGCTCTGATACAGCTCATCCGCCATAAAGGGTGCAAAGGGTGCCATCAGTCTTGCAACGCCGTCGAGGATTTCATAGGTGGTGTTGTAAACCGCTTTTTTATCATCGGTCAACTCCGAAGCCCAGAATCGTCGTCTGGCCCGTCGGATATACCAGTTGGACAGATCTTCATTGACAAAATCCTGGATTTTTCGAACGGTTTTGGTTAAATCAAAGACTGCAAGGTCCTGGTCCACTTCCCCGATTAAACTGTTGTATTTTGATAGGATCCACTGATCCAATTCCGGCCGGTCCTTGTATTCTACGAAAAACTCCTTTGGATTGACGCCGTCGGTATTGGCGTACAGGGTAAAGAAGTTGTAAACGTTTTCCAAGGTGCCGAAGAACTTGCTTTTTACTTCCTTTAGTCCTTCAATATCAAATTTCGTAGGCGTCCATGCCGGGGATACATACAGCAGGTACCACCTCAGGGCATCGGCACCGTATTTCTCAAATAACGCAAAGGGATCCACGGTGTTGCCTTTGGATTTGGACATTTTCTTACCCTCTTTATCGAGGATCAGGTCGTTTACCAATACATTTTTATACGGGGATACCCCTTTCACAAAGCTTGAGATGGCCAGCAGCGAGTAGAACCACCCTCTCGTCTGGTCAATCCCTTCACAGATAAAGTCTGCGGGGAAGAGCTCGTCAAAGTTCTCTTTGTTCTCGAAAGGATAGTGATGCTGAGCAAAGGGCATGGATCCGCTGTCAAACCAGCAGTCGATAACCTCTTCTACCCGGTTCATCGTGCCGCTACACTGATCGCATTGGAGATGCACGTCGTCCACATAGGGCCGGTGCAGTTCAATATCATCACCGATTTCTTCTACCGCCCGTTCCTTCAGTTCCGCCCGGGAGCCGATGGATGTTTTGTTTCCGCATTCACAGGTCCAGATATTAAGGGGAGTTCCCCAGTAACGGTTTCTGGAAATCGCCCAGTCATTCAGGTTCTCCAGCCAGTTTCCGAAGCGTTTCTCTCCCACATAATCGGGATACCAGTTTACACTGTTGTTGTTTTCAATCAACCGGTCCTTGATCCGGGTCATTTCAATGTACCAGCTGGGCTTTCCGTAATAAAGTAGCGGCGTGGAGCATCTCCAGCAGTGGGGATAATTGTGTTCCTGTTTTTCCTTTTTATAAAGCTTTCCTTCACTGTGAAGCCATTTGATGATGTCGATATCCACGGACTCGTCCATTACAAACCGCCCCTTCCATGGGGTATCGGTGTATTCTCCCTTTTCATCCACGGGCTGAAGAACCGGCAGGTCATACTTTTGTCCTACCTGATAGTCATCTTCCCCGAAGGCCGGCGCAAGGTGTACAATTCCGGTACCGTCGTCGGTGGTGACAAAGTCCGCAACGGTTACGAAAAAGGCTTTCTTATCCGGCTTGATAAAAGGCATTAACTGTTCGTATTCCATATGTTCCAGGTCTTTTCCCGAAAGGCTCTCCAGTACTTCAAAGTCTTCACCGACCACTTTGGCAGCCAGGGTTTTTTCCACGTAATAGACCTCGTCATTGGCCTTTACTTTCAAGTAGGTATGCTCGGGATGAACCGCTAAGGCCACGTTGGATGCCAATGTCCAGGGGGTGGTGGTCCATACTAAGAAGAACTCGTCATGGTCTTTTCGCTTAAACTTCGAGATTACCGTATTGGATTTGATCTCCTTATATCCTTGGGAAACTTCATGGGAGGCAAGTCCCGTACCGCATCGGGGGCAGTAGGGAAGAATCTTGTGTCCCTCATAGATAAAGTCCTCTTTAAAAAATTTGTCCAGGATCCACCATACGGACTCGATATAATTGTTGTCCAGGGTGATGTAGGGATTATCGAGGTCAAGGGAGTAACCCATTTTTTCGGTCATTTCCCGCCACTGCTTCTCATAGGTAAAGACCGAACGTCGACACTGATCGTTGAATTTTTCCAGCCCGTATTCTTCGATTTCCTGCTTGTTGGACAGTCCCAACTGTTTTTCCACTTCAATTTCTACGGGAAGTCCGTGGGTATCCCATCCGGCTTTCCGTTTTACCTGGTAGCCTTTCATGGTTTTGTGACGGCAAACCGAGTCTTTTAGGGTTCTGGAAATCACATGGTGAATTCCCGGCTTCCCATTGGCGGTGGGAGGCCCTTCATAGAAAACGAAAGGGGTTTTTCCTTCCCGGTTTTCGATACTTTTGTCTAAAATTTTCTCGGCATTCCAAAAATCCGAAACTTTTTGCTCCCGTTTTGCCACGGGATCCTTGGGTAAAGCGTTAAAATTTTTCACATGGCATCGTCCTTTCTGTATTTCTTTTTTTGCTTTTTTAAATCTGAACTATGCTGTTTTTCCCTTCAGCTTTTGCGGTTTCCTTTTCGGTGGCGGAAATAAAAAAAGTCCCTAAGAAATAAACCTTAGGGACGATGGATTCGCGGTACCACCCTGATTACAGAAAACCGCCAAGCCCGGAAAATTCTCAGACAGACCCGGTAACGTTTTCTATCACTTTAAAGAATGTAACGTATTCTGTACGGATTCTTTTACTTTCCTTTTCGAAGAATCGGTTCGGGGATGATCTTCATTTAAACCTTTGCGGCAGCTTTTCAGCCTGGAGCTGCCTCTCTTTAGGCAAAGGGATTAAACTACTGTTCCCGTCTAAACCTTTCGGTATTTCTTAAGTTAATCTATTGTACACAAAACAGGGGTCTTCTGTCAAGAAAAGCCCTTAAGATTTTACTTCAATCATCATCAGCGCCACGTCGTCTTCAAAGTCTCCGTCTTCAAATTTCCCGAAACTTTGAATCATCGCTTTCATAAAGCTGTCCTGATTTTGGGGTATCAGCTTTTTATGCTTTTTCATCTGTTCAAAGACGGTTTCGTGGCTGTTGGTACTTCCCCCTTCATCCTGTCTTGTCTCATATAACCCGTCGGTATAGGCAATGATATAATCCCCGGGAGTAATCTCCGTTGATACGTCGGCGTAGTCGGTATCATCAAAAACCCCGATCAAAAATCCGTTCAGTTCCAGACTTTCCACTTCCCCGATCCGGCTCCGATAAAGACCGGGATAGGGATGCCCGGCATTGGCGTAGGTTAAGCGTTCCTTTTCGATCAGCCCCACAAAAGCGGAAAAACAAAGGTGTCGATTGTCTCCCATCATATGGTAGAAAGTATGATTGATTTGCTGTAATACCGCTTTCGGACTTCTGCTTTCCTGAACCACATGATTAAAAATCACCTTCACCATGGAGGACACCATGGCCGCTGCCACACCGTGACCGGTAACATCGGCGATCATGAACCATACCTTCTCGTCATTTTCGATACAGTCATGGAAGTCTCCGCCGATTTGACTGGAGGGAATATACTTGCTGGTCACCCGCACGTTATTCAGTTCCTGTTTCCCGGTAATCAATGTCTTTTGCAGGGCTGTGGCAATTTTCATCTCCTGCATCATTCGGGTATTGGCTCTTTGCAGTTCTTTTTTCTGTTCGAAAAATTTCAGGGCATTATGAACCTTCAGGGGAATGATGATCTTCATCTGATCCGGGGTAATGGGCTTGGTGAAATAGTCAATGGCCCCTAAACCCAGGGTTTCTTTGATACTTGCCATATCATCCACCGCCGAATTTACAATCACCGGAATATCCTTTAAATTTTCATTCTCCTTGATCTCCCGAAGGACCTGATACCCGTCTTTCCCCGGCATCATTAAATCCAGTATAATCAAATCAATCTCTTTTTTTTCCAAACGTTCCATGGCTTCAAATCCATCCTCCGCTTCATAGAAGGTGACTTCCTCCACGCTTTTTTCCAGTACTTTTTTCATCAGCTTTCGATTGACCGGCATATCATCCACAATTAACACATTATAATGCATGCTTTTCCCCCTATCTCCATACAATCGGATTTCATGTCCTTTAAATTGTACCATAAACCCAAAGGATTGTTTAGGATTTTAGTGCATTCGACCACGGATTGTATCGATAAATCACTAAAATAAAAAAGCCCCTTAGGAAAGGGGGCTTTTCATTGAGGAGCTACCGAAAGAGTAGCCAGGTGATACCTAGAAAGAATCCAATTACCAGCAGTAATATGGGAATTGCGTACATTCCAAAGGCGATCATCAGCGCCAGGAAGTCTCCTTTTTCCAATTCCACATCTTTTTTATCCTTATCAACTTCTTTTTTCTCAAGAGCTTTTCTTCTTCCTTTTTTCGGAAAGTCATGCTCTTGATCTTTAGAAAATGGATTTCTATTAAACATTTAAATCTCTCCCGCAAAGTGGCAAGCTACAAAATGATCCGGCTCATATTCTCTGAATTCCGGTATTTCTTCCTTGCATATGTCTTTCATGTAAGGGCACCGGGTGTGGAACTTACAACCGGAAGGCGTATTAATATTACTTGGGATCTCCCCTTTAATGGCCTCCATTTTTTTGATCTTTGTAGGATCCGGCTCGGGAATTGCAGCCAATAACGCTTTCGTATAAGGATGAAGCGGTCTTTCATATAACGCATTTTTATTGGTAAGCTCAATTAACGAACCTAAATACATAACGCCGATACGGTCGCTGATATGCTTTACCACACTTAAATCGTGGGAAATAAACAGGTAGGAAAGTCCAAATTCGTCCTTCAGACTGTTCATCATATTCAGCACCTGAGACTGTACCGATACATCCAGGGCGGAAACCGGCTCATCCGCAACAATAAAGTCGGGGTTCAGGGCAAGAGCCCGGGCCACTCCGATACGCTGTCGCTGTCCACCGGAGAACTGGTGGGGATAACGGTTTACGTGGTAGGAAGCCAATCCGCATTTTTCAATGATTTCAATTACCCGGTTCTCATATTCCTCACCTTTTTTAACCAGTTTATGGGTAAGCATGGCTTCCCCAACAATAGAATTAACATTCATTCGAGGATTTAATGAGCTGTAGGGATCCTGGAAAATCAGCTGCATCTGCTGACGCAGATATTTCAGTTTGTGACTGCTCAGATGGGAAATATCATCCCCTTTGAAAATAATTTCTCCGGCAGTGGGCTCATATAGACGTACAATGGTTCGACCCAGTGTGGATTTTCCACAGCCGGATTCCCCTACAAGGCCTAGCGTTTCCCCTTTATACATGGTAAAGGAAACGTCATCCACCGCTTTAACCTGAAGGGGTTTTTTAAATAGTCCGGCAT
>SKOH01000072.1 GCA_007120165.1 Clostridiales bacterium | reverse complement strand
TTTTCCATTTCCTCCTGAATGATACTTGGCAGGTCCGATACTCCGCGGCTTAACTCCGAAGAACCCTCTTCCAGTTCCTCTGCTCCCGCCTCCAGGTCATTGAGACCGCCACTAAGGGAGGATAGACCGCCGCTTATTTCCTGATAACCTGCGGACAGCTCCTCGAGGCCTTCGAAGTACTGATACAGTCCATAGTGAAAACGATGATAGTTCTCCGAGAGTTCCGTCATGCCGTCAATGAACTCCTGCAGGGGGTTCTCTTCACTCCCCGGGGGTAAAAATCCGTCGATTCCATCGGCCATCTCCCTTAGAGCCCCCTGGGTTGTGGAAAGGGATTCGGAAAAGGTCTGAAGGGTGGGGGTTACGGTTTGAAAAACTTCCGCTACCTCCTGGTAGGTTCCCTGGACCTTTTTGGCCGAGGCATAAAACTCCACTAATTGGTTCAGCGTTCCGCTCAAGGCTTCATTACCCTGCAGGGCCCCATAAAGAGGGGCAGGGTCCACCTCGCCCTCGGGTATCGCGGTAATGGCGGTGTCCAAGGCCTGATAGGCTAAGCTGTAGCCCTCGGAAAGCTGGTCCATCCCGCCGGCCATCTCGCCAAGACCCGCTGCCAGTTGCCGAAGCCCCTGGGAAAGTTCCGAGAGTTCCTCGATCTGGGTGCTAAGATCCTGCTGTTCACTTACTTGGGTTACCACCTGGTCCAAGCCTCCCCGAATTTGCCGGGAAGCGCTGAGAAGCTCTTCGGAGTTATCATTTATTTCGGTAAGACCCCTGCCGAACTCCCCCGCGCCGGTGTTTAAGCTCGACGCACCGTCGGAAAGTTCCCCAATTCCGGAGTTTAATGAAGAAATGCCTTCGTGGAGGCCGGACACCGCTTCCGACAAGGTGTCGGCTTCGTCGATGAAATTATCCGCCGCCGGGACCTCAAAGGCCATGGAAAAGGGAAGGGCGCTGAACTCGATTTCCTCCATTTTAAAGGCGTCCGTCGACCCCCCCACGAAAATCCGGGCCTCTTCTCCGGGCATAACGGTATGGGTAATGATCCGGTTTCGGCCGGCACTGGCCAGTACGCCCCCGGGGGATTCGATTGCGGGAAAGTATTCCGTATCCATGGTAAAGGAGACTTGTAACAAATAATTCTCGAAAAACTCGGCGGTCACCCTGGGATTTTCAGTAATCTCCACAATAATCTCAAAGTTCCCCCTCTGACCCGCTAAATCCCCGGGCAGAATTTCTTCGCCGTTCAACCGATACCGAAGGGAAACGCTCCAGGGCAGGTCGGTATCCTCGAGGATTCCCTGGTAAAAGAACTGCTCCGCAGTGGTATCGATGATAATTTCATCGCCATCGACCTGAATGGTTTCCGAGGTGGTCATGTTTCGAACCTCGGTGTAGGAGCCGTAGTCCGTAATGCGGCCTCCTGCTCCCTGCAAAGCTCCGTTGGTAAAACGATTTACCACATATAAACTATCAACCTCTCCGTCGTAGTTTAAAAGGCCGTAGACCACTTCTTCCTTTTCCGCCGGGGTCTGGCCATAAACCGGTAATAAGGCGGGGGATAGAAGCATCATAATCATTAAATAAAGGGTCAGAACTTTTTTTGGATTTTTCATCAAATTGGGTTTTTTTCTTTTCAATTGCTTCATTTCATTTCTCCTTTCTTGGGATTAAATCGTAACAGGGTATCGGCCGGTATCAGGGGGAGACCGGTTTGGAAATTATTCCGGCTTTTTCCTCCGGTGAAAGCCATTATTCATCGTAGTTTTTGCCACCAGCCGGTCAAAGAGGATAAACAGTGCCGGGAGGACAAAGACCACCATTATAAAGGACAGGGCCGTACCCCGACCGAGGAGGGTTCCGAGCTCCGAAATCATGGAATTCGTGGAGGTGGCCGCAAGGATGAAACCCGATAACGAAAGAATACCGGCGGATACTAAAATCGCCACGATATTTTCCGACAGGGTTTTGGCCATGGCCTCCCTTTTCGACAGAAGCCGTCGATTGTCCAGGTAATTTCTTGTAATCAGTATGGCATAATCCACCGTAGCTCCAAGCTGTATCGTACTGATGATCAGGTAGCCGATATAACTCAGGGCACTGCCGGTAAAATAGGCGAAGGACAAATTAATACCGATGGCGGATTCGATAACCAGGATTAAGAATATCGGGATCGTCAGCGAGCGGAAGGTCAGCAGCAGGACCAGGAAAATCCCTGCAATGGCCACGACGTTTACCACCCGGGTATCGGCCTCCACAACGTTTTTCATATCATAAAGGGAGGCACTCTCCCCAATCAGATAGGCAGTTTCGTAGTTTTCCTCTCCGATGCGCAGGATCTCTTCGATTATCCGGAAGGTATCCTCCCCTTCCGCAGGGGTGCCGAGATATAATATAATTCGGGTATAATTTTCAGAATAAAACTGATCCGTCACCTCCCGGGGAGCAAACTCCCGGGGGATCTCCGAACCGACAGAGCTTACATAGGAGACGGCGCTGTCCACATGGGGAATCGATAACAGCTCCTCAACGAACTCCATCTCTTTTCCCGGTTGGTCCTTCGGTACTAAGAGGACCACCGGATTGGTGGTTCCGAATTCCCGATTGATTTCCTCCACGTCTTCGCCGATCTGGCCGCTTTCCGCCACTTCCCCGGTACCGTATAGGAAAGGGATTTCCATACGGGCCAAAGAACTGGGAATTACAATGATAATGGCAGTGATTAAAAACAGTACCCGCACCCGAACAATTCCCTTACCGATTTTTGAGAAGTCCGGAATCACATTTTTGTGTTTGGTTTTATCAATAAACCGGTAACCAATCAGGGTTAAGGCCGGTAAGAAAAGCATTACCGACAAAAAGCTTAAAAGTACGCCTTTTACCAGGTTAATTCCCAGGTCCGAGCCGATGCCGAAGCGCATGAAAATCAGGGCGGAGAAGCCGACAACGGTGGTTCCTGCACTGGCGGCGACCGTGGGAAAAACGTTTTTAAGAGCCAATACCATGGCTTCTTGGGGTTCATGCTGTTTTCGATGATCATTGAAACTGTGCATCAGGAATATGGCATAATCCAGGGATACCGCGAGTTGTAAAACCGGACTGACGGTTTGGGTAACGTAGGAGATTTCTCCAAAGAAAATATTGGTTCCCATATTAATCAGAACGGCAATTCCGATGGTCAGCAAATAAAGCAGCGGTTCAATCCAGGAGGAGGTCGTAAGAAACAGAATCAGCAGGATAATCGGCAGTAAGATCATCAGCGCATTGAGAACTTCACTGACGGCCATATCCTGGCTTTCAGCGGTATTTACCGCTTGTCCGGCCAAAGCGTCCTCCGGGTCCAATTCCTCTCGAAGAAGGTTGACTGCCGAGGATTCCATACCCCGCTCAATGGTAAGGCTCAGTAAAGCGGTATCCTCCTTATAGTAATTCTCCGTAATGGCGGGATCAAGAAACTCCAGGGGTGTATTCAAAAGGATATTTCTTCCGAATAAATCGTCCAGCCATTCCACGGATACGATACCGGGAATGGTTTCGATTTCCTGTTTAAAGGTCAGGGTCTCCTGAAGGGAGACATTTCGAAGCATGATCCGGGCATTGGAAAGGTCCTCGTTAAACTCTTCTTCCATAATACGAAGGCCCTCGGTGGAACGGGTATCCTGGGGAAGATAATCCACCAGGTTATAGTTAATTGTGACCCCCAGCATTAATACAGCACTGAGCAGGGCAAGGGCGATAAAAGTGATTAAGATGATTTTTCGGTTTTTTGTCGTGGTTTCGAATAGATTATTCAACGGATTTCCTCCTAGGGTGATGGTTTAAATACAACACTGTGTTGCTTTTATTAATAGTTATAATATAATAATAATAAAGGGAATGTTCAATCAGCAAATCCCTTCGATGTGTTATAAACTATACATATAGTTTATAACTGTTTTAGAAACAACAGTATTTAAAGATATGTATGGAAAAACACTCCTCAATTATACCGGAATTTTGTTTTCCAAGGATATCTTTAAAAAAATTATCGGGGAGGCTGCGGATGAAGGATCAAAGACTCGTAAAAACCAAAGAAAACCGAAGGGTAAAAGTTACTAAAATGCTGTTGAAAAAAAGTTTTATTGAACTCCTTAAAACCAAAGAGATCTCCCGAATTACCATCAAAGAGATCTGCAAAGAGGCGGATATCAACCGGTCCACCTTTTATGCCCATTATACCGATCAGTATGACTTAATGAAAAAGATTCAGGATGAACTGGTGGAAAATGTGGAAGTATATCTTTACCCGTATATTCATGATGAAACGGCCACGGTATCTATGGAAATGCTCGAGGGAGTTTTTGAATATATCCGGGAAAACGCAGAGATCTGCAAACTTCTTCTCAGTGAGCGGGGAGACATTTATTTTCAAAAAAGGATGCTGAATCTGGTTTACGGAAAGTATATGGAGGATTTGACTAAAAACCTGGGCCTTAAAAAAGAAGAGGCTGAGTACGTTTATGCCTACTCCATTACCGGTTCCATCGGGATTATTCAGAAATGGCTCAATGACGATATGAAAAAGTCCCCGAAATTTATGGCAAAAATCCTCTTAAGCCTGACCGGAAGATTATAAGGAAATAAAAGTAAGGAGAGAGTCATGCTTACAATCAAATGCAGCAAATGCAAAACCAAGCTTTTCAAATACCAAAAAATCGGAAAAGGAAAAGTGCTGAAATGCCATAAAAGCCGTATTACGAAAATGTACCGACTGGAGGCCGGGGACGGCCTGTATCGCTGTCCCTGCGGTACGGTCATCGGATCCGAGGAAGGCAGCGGGATAAAAATGAATGAGCAGGGGTTTATTTATACCGGTACCAAGGAGTAATGTCGAATTATGACGAAGGAAAATTTTGAAACTGCAACCCTGCTGTGGTATTATAAAAAGAATGGTTGCAGCAGGTACATACATAAAAGATTTTAACAGTCGGAAGGGGAATATTATGAAAGAAATCAATAGAGATGTAAAATGGTTCATAGGCGTTGTCCTACTGTTGGTAATTGCCGCAGGGGTGGCCGGCAGCGTCTACATAAGCAGGACCGGCGAGGCCGCGGCAAAAAATGAAGCCATAGTAATGGCCTTTGAAGAGGCAAAACAGGATATGGCAGAATCCTACGATCCAATACTTGCGGAGTATATCGAGCTTCAAGAGGTAATCGAATCCGATAATCAGAGAAATGAAATAGCCTATGAAATGATTTTATCCTGGCCGAGGATGTCGGAGGTCTATCACCGGATGTATGAAGAGGCGGTTAGGGAAAACATCTGGGAACAGGACGCCCTGGAAGAGAATATTAACCGGATTTATCAAGAATCCCTGGAAAGGGCAGAGCGGGTAAGTCTGGTGCTGCCCGAGGAAATTTGGATTGAAAAACAGTCAAGGAGAAACTGGACCGTTACAAATCCCGAGGATTTCTCCTTTGTGATCCCCACAAACCCTGCAGCATTAATTGCCGAGGATTTGCAGCGGATGATGGAGCTGATGAACTTTACCGTGGACAGTCAGGCCCTCCCTGAAGAATCTTTGGCAAAGGAGATTGTGGTGCTTTTAGAAGAAGATGGTTTTTTTGATCAATATACCTTTGAATACACCCCAATTACCGAGGAAAATACCTTCCGTATGACCATGTCCTATAATGAATTCAACGAAGGGCTGCTGGAGGAACTTCACCTGGATGAAAGAAGCCGCCGGGGAGAATTGACGGCTCTTACCTCCCGGGAGGAGCTGCGTGATCTGTTTGTTCAAAAAATTATTGAAAACGGTAAGTCCCACGTCCTGATCCATTCCATGGAACTTAGAGAATATGAAAGTTCCAACAATGAAGGGTTTGGGTACGAACTGTATCACAGCAGTGCCCATCCCGAAGATTTCAGCGGTCAGCTGGTCCAAGGGGGGAAAGTGTATCCGATTCCCGGGTTTGATCTCGAGGGGTTGAAGCGCTTTTACTTAAGTACCCAGGTGGATCCTGTTCTCGAGGGGGTAGAATCCCGATGGATCAGCGAGTTCCAGGAGAACAGCCCGTTAAGTATTGAGGTTTACGGCGAAGAGATTGCTTTATTGGTTGTGGAAAATGGTGCACTGACTTTCCAAATTTATGATTTAGAAACCGGCAGTCTCCAGGAGGCGTCGGTATTGGTAGAGGAATATCCGCTAATATCAGAGGCTGAAGTAAAAGAACAAAGGGACTACCGAATCGAGAAGCATTCCGGGTATTATAGGATCAAAGCCGCCGGGGCTGCAGAGGAAATATGGGTTGCAGAAAACCGGGAAGACGGACTGTTTCTTCACCCCGGCGTGGCGATGGACACGGACTCCGAATATCAAGCCTACACGGAAGAGGTCATCCTTCACAGCGAAATGCTGTATTTGATTAAAACCCATCAGCAGGAGCCCCAGGGCAGCTTTACGGTATCGGTAGAAAACCGGACAGAAAATACGTTGGAAGAAGTGGTTTACGTAGAGGAAAATATGGGCGGGGGCTATTTTATCAGTCTTGATCACGGAGTAATGCTTTTATACCCCGAAACTGCCCCGGGGGAAGAAGCTGTGCCGCCGGCAAACAATTTCAGTATTTACGACTTTGAACAGCAGGAAATGCGGGAAGACATAATTTTTGAAGAACTGCAGGGGCTACCGATTAATCAAGTGGTCTCTATAGATCAGGACCGATTATTAATCCTTACCGGAGACCGGGAGCTATGGGAGTTGAATCTGGAAGAGGAGTCCATTGAACCCTCGGACATCACCGATAAATTGCAGCAGGTCTACGAAGGAGAGGAACCTGAAGAGGGATTCCGGGAGGAACTTCAGCTTCTCCCGATGGAAGAGGGGTATTACTTACTATCGCACCTCAGGCTTTCCGACGAGGGGATCATCAGTGTCAGCAGTATGATTGCGACCGATCAGGAAAACCGCCTGGAAGCGGTATTGAAAGTGCAATGGTCACAGGATCAAAGGGTGTTTTTGAATTACGTAGAGGACCTGTTATTAGTGGCTAGAGAGTCTGTTGAACCGGGCC
>SKOH01000047.1 GCA_007120165.1 Clostridiales bacterium | reverse complement strand
ATGAGCTTTCCCGGATTGGAAGTAAAGGCACATCGCTATCAAACCTGTAAGATTACCTATAAAGATTTAGAATGGAAAGACCACGTACTGGAGTTTTCCGGGGAGCTCTCAGAGCTGATCCAGCATGAGTATGATCACTTAGATGGGATCCTGGCGGTACAACGGGCAATCAGCAATAAAGCCTATCGGATCAATAAAAAGAAACAGGCAACATAACCAATACCATTTTAAGGAGACGAAAATGAGAAACTTTGAATTTCGAGAAATTACAAAAAAAAGATTTTAGGGAGGTGGACAGTGAAAGATTATATATACAAGTCCCAACAAAGTGAAAAAATCGTTAAAGAATTATATGATCAGCAGCTTAAGAGTTTAGGAGTTGCCTATGAAGATTTATATCTCCCTACCCGGTTTGGGAAAACCCATGTGCTAAGGGTTGGTAATCCGGAGGGAGAACCGTTACTGCTGTTTCATGGAGGAAACAGTACCGCACCCTATTCATTAAAGCAGAACATGCACTTAATTACCGATTATTTGATATATGTTCCCGATACCATCGGTCACCCCGGTAAAAGTGATCAAAAGGTTTTGTCCTCCGACACCCTGGAGTACGGGGAATGGGCATCGGATGTTATTGATTCTTTAGGATTTGAAAAAATGATTTGTATGGGGGAATCCTTTGGGGGCGGTATCTTAGCAAAACTGATGTGCACTGCACCGGAAAAGATTTTAAAAGCCATACTTCTGGTCCCGGCAGGGATCGATAACGCTTCAAAATCGAAACTTATACTGAGTATGGGTATTCCTATGATACTATATCTTGCTACAAAAAAAGAAAAATGGTTTCAAAAGACTTTTTTACCTATGACCAGCAATAATGAGCCGATGGATAAAGACACCTTGGAAATGATGCGAATTAGTTTCCACCATGTGAGAGTAAACCCCAACATGCCGAGTAACATTGCCGAGAAAGACCTGAAAAATTATCACGCCCCTACTTTACTTCTCGCGGGGGAAAAGGATGTATTGTTCCCTGGGGAGAGGGTAATTAAAAGGGCTGAAGAAATTTTTCCAAGGGTGCAGGCCCATCTTTTAAAAGATTGCGGTCATTTATATTTCACATCGGAAAAGAGAAAACAGCACATTAAAAGAATCCTAGACGGGTTTTTGTCAAATAGTGAATGATTTACAAGGGAAGCCTATTGCTTTGGTATTTCTTATCACCCAATTAAAAACAATTAGAAAGGAGAAAAAAATGCGTATAAACTTACGAAAGATCACGATGGAAAATTTCACGCAATGCCTGGAACTAACGTTAGCGAAGGAACAGAAAAAATTTGTGGCCTCCAACATGTATTCTTTGGCGGAAGCAAAAGCCGATGGCGTCTCTATCCCCCTGGGGATTTATCATGGGGATACCATGGTGGGCTTTACAATGTACTGGTTTGACGAAGAGAATGAAATGGGTTGGATTGACCGGCTGATGGTAGACGAGAAGTATCAGAAAAAAGGTTTTGGAAGAGAAACGATGATCGAAGTGATCCGCCGATTAAAGGAAAATGAAAAATGCAGAAAAATAAGGACCAGTTATGACCAACAGAATGATACGGCAGGAAAGTTATATGAAAGCTTAGGCTTTGAAAAAACCGGAGAAATAGACGACGGGGAAGTGGTTTGTATTTTACAAGTAAAGTAACTAAAGAAAGGTTTCAATCCATAATCGGAGGAGGGGTAATATTGGATAAGCGGAGTAGTTTTAGTAAACGTAAAAAATTAGGTTTTGTTATCGGTGCAGTTATCGTACTAATGTTGGTCCTTGGTTATCAAAATTTATCAGTGAGAAACAGTTTTTCACTATCCAATGGGGATCAGCAAGTAATTAACCTTTATCTGAGTGAGGAGGTAATGGATCCGAATTTTGGCGGGGAAGTTTTCAGTGTCTATGATGTACTCAAGAGCGATAGAAAAACAGGGGAAATATATATCTGGGCACTCATTGAGGAGTACTACGAAACCGATGCCGGGTTGGAACCAGGGACCGGGATGTCCGTCCCCATGGTCCTGCATATAAAGCAAAATGAAGATGCATTTGGAATCAGGGATCACACTTTGCCCCGGGACGGCAGCTACTACCCGGAAGATATTAAAACCTTGTTTCCAAGAAGCGTACAAAGTAAAATCCTGAATTACCCTTTAAGATATATGGAGGGTTTAACAGAAGAAATGGAGATGAAAATCAGTACTGAAAATTAATTACATCGGTTATTTAATTAAGAAATCTTCTTAGGTTTCTTAATTTTTTTGCAAAAATATATTGACCATACAATACTTGTATAGTACAATTAAAAACAACGAAGAGTGTGTACTAGATACCAACGAAGAGTGTGTAGGAAAATTATAAGGAGGTTATGAAGATGGGGAACATCAGTGAGAAAATAGAAGCAGAACCAAATGCAATCGAATGCTGTATGGAGGACGTGGGAACATTGGTACAAAAGCTGGTACGGATAATGCAAATCTTTGAACGGGATCAGGTAAAGCCTTTTGGCTTTACAACTTCACAGTGTTATGTTTTGTTGGAGCTAAAAAAATCCAGCAATTTAACAATGAATGAACTGAGTGATAAAATGAACTTAAACACCAGCACAATGACGAGAATCATTAACAATCTGGTGCGGGACGGATATATAGAGCGCGGGAGAGATGAAAATGACAGAAGAATTGTTATTGCTAAGTTAACAGAAGAAGGTATTAAAGCGGCGGGGGATTTGGATGAATCCATCATGAACTACTACAGAAAAATCGCAAACAATTTGCCGAAGGGTCAAGTGGAAGATGTTCTAAAATCCGTGGAATTACTGATTAATGCCTTTGAAAAAGCCAATCCGAATTGTTGTTGATAAGGAGGAGTAAACATGTATATGAAACGATCATTAAAAGAACTTTACCGGGTGGCAAAAGGGGAGAGGATAGACTCCCGGGATGCAGCGTCTTTGGATAGCGCATCCTCCAAAAAAAAAGGCTGCTGTGTAAAAGAGGCTGCCTGCTGTGATAGTAAATGCGAGAAGGATTGCTGAGAAAAAAATTTACCCTATACTTGCATGATACAAGTAAATTTTTAGTAAATTACCCGTAATAAGTTTTGCAACTAACCATAAGTTTACGAAAAGAGAGGAGCCGTAACATGAACACAATAATTTACATTTTGGAATTTGTATTCAATGCCATTAGCAGTATCGGGTTGTTTTTTATTATCGGGATTTCCATCGCATCAATAATTAAAACCTTTCAGCTGGATAGGGTTCTTAGGAAAGCCTTTGAAACGAACAAACGGGCATCCATTCCCATCGCCTCCGGCACCGGTACCTTTAGTCCTCTTTGTTCCTGCGGTGTTATTCCGGCGGTAGCCGCTCTTTTAGCTTCCGGAGTTCCTTTAGCGCCGATTATGGCCTTTTGGATTACCTCACCCCTAATGGATCCGGAGTCTTTTGTACTCACCTACGGATTACTGGGAAAGGAAATGGCCGTGGCAAGAGTTCTTGCTGCCCTGGGGATTGGTTTGACCGCGGGATACGCCACATTGTATTTTGCAAATAAAGGGCTGTTAAATAATCAGGTCCTTAAGAATTTTAGGAAGGAGTCACCCGCCAACATGGATCTGGAGAAGGATTTAAGCCGCCTCCAGATCCATGTTGTGAGAGTGATTCAATTTCTAATAAACTTTAAAGACCTGGGGTTGTTTGTCGGTAAGTTTATCCTAATTGCCTTTGTGCTAGAAGCGCTAATGATCAAATACGTCCCGATGGACTGGGTAGGACGGGCCCTCGGGAGTTCTAACCCCTATGGGCCAATACTGGCATCACTGATCGGTGTACCTGCCTACGCCAGCAGTATATCTGCAATGCCCATTGTCCGGGGACTGATGGACTTGGGGATGGACAAAGGGACAGCCCTGTCTTTTATGATCGGCGGCGGTGCCACATCGATTCCTGCAATGGTGGCGGTGTATTCCATTGTAAAAGTAAAAACCTTTGTATTATATATTTCATTCAGTATGGTGGGGGCCATTGTGGCCGGTTATCTGTTTCGATTATTTTAAAGCAGAGAAGAAACTTTCAAAGCAGACTGTTAAGAACTGGAGGTGGGGTACTATGGTCACGTTTAAAGTCAGAGCTGGAAATTCCAATAATAACTCATCAAAAAATAGAGGAATTATTCATGTGAGTATCGAAATAGTAACTAGATACTTAATAATATCGATTAACTGAAATTAAATTCAATAGAGTTCGTAAAAACGACAGCATCCGGTTAATAAAGGAGGATTTATTCTTTGGATAATATTGATAAAAAAAATAAATTTGCAGAAGAGGTTTTCACCTACAGAACCGCCAAAGATCATAAAGTATTTATATCCTGGCATGGAAATCAAGTGATGATTCTAAAGGGAAAAGAAAGTGAAAAGTTTTTAGCCAAAATAGCAAGGGCGGATGCGTTGGAAGCACAACTGATAATGGCAAAGGTTACCGGGAATTTTAAACGGGGCAATGAAAAAGCAAGTAAAGGTAAGTAAACAGTAGGGCTAGTAACCAAGGGGTGAAGATATGGGGACCGAGGTCAAAGGCTATTATAGCAAACATAAAAAGGCCCTGATGAAGGATTTTCATCAGACGATTAATTTGGTCAAGAATCAACAGATTTTCACTGATCAGATTACAAATTCTATGGAACAAGAGCTCCTTTCGGAATACGAGAAAATAATTCCTGAAATCCCTTATTTTAAAGGTTACCGCCAAAGGATGTTCAATAATATGCTGCTGCTTACCGCACAGTTCTTGGCTGCCTATAGAGTACTGAGTGGATATAATATGAAACCGGAAGAAATATGGATAATTTGTCATGAAGCGCTTCAGTTAAGACTACAGTTGATTCCAAAATGGAAACGACGGCTAATGAGACAGTTTTGGCATAATATTTTCGGAACCATGTTAAAAAGACGGGGAAGAAAAAATATTAAAGAAACCTTAGGGAGTTTTGAAATAGAATATATCAATGGAGACGGAAAAAAATTTGATTTTGGCATTAATTATACCCAGTGCGGTCACTTGAAATTCTTACGAGCACAGAATGCACTAGAAATATTTCCCTATGTATGCCTGGCCGATATCGCCCTGAGCGACGCCTTTGGCTGGGGGCTCATACGCACCCAAACCATTGGTGACGGCTGTCAATACTGTGATT
The DNA here is from genome assembly GCA_007120165.1 of Clostridiales bacterium. Taxonomy (GTDB): domain Bacteria; phylum Bacillota; class Clostridia; order Peptostreptococcales; family T1SED10-28; genus Isachenkonia. The sequence goes on along the minus strand of SKOH01000047.1, from coordinate 1,827 downwards.
TTAGATTTATAAAAGGATCTACTACCAAGATCGCATCAAAAACTCCTGAGGTTCAAAAGACTATTGATAGACTAAAAACATAAACTTAAATGCTAAATCAAGATGATAAACTAAAAAATGATGTGCAGCACCCGGAGGAAAACCATGAAGATTACTAAGAGTTTTGAATGCATCCTGTTCGCTATTTACTCTGAATATAACGGGGCTTTTTTTCAGCAGATAAAAATATACAAGTATGGATATATCCTGTATGTACTATCGATTATTGTTTTTGGGATTCGAGTGATCTAAGCAGGCTTAATATTGCTCTGTAGAATTTTTATAACTTTGTGGAGGTGAAAAGATGAAAATCGATGATCGAATGATTAATCAGTACTTACATAATGATCAGAGCGTAAAAGAACATTGGATTTTTACACATATTGAAAACGGACACTTTCTGTTTGAAGAGCCGGATAAAAATCTTCATTCCAAAGTTCAAACCTTTCGAAAAGAGGTTATCCGGTTGATTAATAATTTTGAACCGCTGAACCCTGGGGTTTTTAGCGAGCTTTTTCCTAAGTGGAAAGAACATACAAAAGATACAACGATTATTTTAGCCGTAGGATGCCCGGAACCCTATGATGCAATGGCTATTGAATATCAGGGGGATGTCTACATAATTTTTGATCTGATCCGATTATTAAATTACGTGGACGCCGGCTATGATGCCCATGAGTTGATTCGAAAGCTGCTAACCCATGAAGTATCCCATATCTGCCTGTATCAAACCTATTCCAAAGAAGAATACCAGGATTACAAAGGCAAATTAAAGTTTATCACCTTCGATGAAGGTTATGCACACTTACTGGCGATGAGTTATGATATTCGTAAATATGATTTTTCCGAGATGATTACGGAGCATTACCAAAAATCCATAAATAAATTGGAAAAGGCCCTACAGGAAACCGATCCGAAAAAGCAGGAAACGTTACTGAATGAAGCCAATGCCGGCGCTTATTGGGATAAGTTTGCCGCAATCAGCGGGAAGCTGTTTTTAGCCAATAACCGATCCAGAATGACGAATCTTTATGATGGCGGGATCAATAATTTTATCAAGGAAATGGGCATTGACTAAGTCTCGGATAAAGGAGGATTTGAAATGAAAATATTACTGCTGTTACCAAAGGGCGTAGAAATATTAGAGGCCAGTGCTTTTATTGACGTATTCGGATGGAATAAACTTCATCACCAGACCGGCACGCAAATCGTTACCTGCGGATTTACAAGGGAAATTGTCAGTACATTTGGGATATCCATCAAGGTGGATGTGCTTATTGAGGACGTCTCAGTTAAGGAGTACGAGGCGTTGGCAATTCCCGGAGGATTTGAAGAATACGGTTTCTACGAAGAGGCATTTGATGAAAAGTTTTTACAAATCATACGGAAATTCAATGATGAAAATAAGTTCATTGCTTCTATTTGTACCGGAGCCCTTCCCCTTGGGAAAAGCGGCGTACTGAAGGGACGAAAAGCAACGACCTATCATTTATCCGAGGGGAGAAGACAAAAGCAATTAGAAGCATTCGGAGCGGTTATCGTCAATGAACCGATTGTGGTAGAGAAAAACATCATTACCTCCTGGGGACCATCCACGGCATTGGCGGTTGCCTTTACACTGCTGGAAATGCTGACATCCCCGGAAGAAGCCGAGAAAACTAAAAAAATTATGGGATTCTAAGAGGTGAAGGTATGAAAAGCTACTCACTGATGGACTTACTCAAAAAAACATTGATTTATGGCGGCGGAGCCTTCTTATTAGGAGCGTTCCTTGCATTCTTAAAATTT
>SKOH01000028.1 GCA_007120165.1 Clostridiales bacterium | reverse complement strand
TAATAGGCTTTATGAACCGATACCGTCGCAAAGATGGCACTTATCGCTGGCTGCAGTGGAGAGCAAAACCTGTGGATCGAAAAATCTATGCCGTAGCCCGGGATATTACAGAACAGGAGCTGGATAAGCGGAATTTACAATTAAGTGAAGAAAAATACAAAACCTTGGTGGAACAGTCCACTGAAATGTTATATCTTCATGACTTGAAGGGAAATATTGTGGATGTGAACGCTACTGCCTGTAAGGAAATGGGCTATACGAGGGAGGAGCTTATCTCATCGAATGTCTTGGACCTGCATCCCTTTGAAACAAATTCCCAGTATTTTATAGACATATGGGAGAAATGGACCAAAAATGAAATTATCGAATTTTCCACAGAACACATCACAAAAAAAGGAGATATTATTGAGGTTGAAATTCGGGCAAGAAAGATCAATTTTGGGGATGAGGAATATGTAATGGCTTTGGTTCGGGATGTGACCGAGCGACGGAAAAGCCAGGAGGCCCTGGTAAAAGCAAAAAGGAAAGCAGAACTGGCAAATATCGCTAAAACAAGGTTTCTGGCAAACATGAGTCATGAGATTCGAACACCGATGAATGGAATAAGAGGATTTTTACAGCTTTTGCAAGATACCCCTTTAGATGAAGAGCAAAGAGATTATCTTGAGCATATTGAAAATTCCAGTGTGAATTTATTAAACATTATAAGTGACATTTTAGATTTAACAAAAATAGAGTCGGGAGAAATTCCTTTCGAGGCCCATCCCATTAATTTAAAAGAATCCATTGATAACATGCTGCATCCCTTTGAATACCGCGCAAAGAGTAAAGGGATAAACTATGAAATGGAGATTTCCGAAAAGCTTTCCCAAGTGGTTTATGCCGATGAAACAAAATTGATGCAGATTGTAACAAATCTGATCACAAATGCCATTAAATTCACCCCTGAAGGAAAAGTTCTTGTAAAAGCCCACGTAGCGGACGAAGATGAGAAAAAGCTGTCTTTATGTTTTTCTGTTAAAGATACGGGAATTGGTCTTAGAAAAAAGGAAATGAAGAAAGTTTTCTTACCCTTTAACCAGGCAGATGATACTTATACCCGAAAATATGGCGGCACCGGGCTCGGACTTGCCATTGTCAGAGAACTCCTTGGTATTATGGACGGGGAAATCTCGATAGACAGCACCTATGGGAAAGGGAGCACCTTTAACGTTAGAATACCGTTGGAAAAAGTACCTGTTAACAGAAGCTCAAATTACGAATAGAAGCAATTAAGAAATGTATACGAAATGAAATTTAAAAAAGCAGGTTTCTAAGGATTAACTTAGCAGCCTGCTTTAATTCTTTAGCACTTCTAATCAGGCTTTTGGGAATTTTTCAGTTCGGGGAATAATATTTCTAAAATGGTACTCATAAATTCCTGTAAAGGGGGTAAGAATATAGAAAAGATTAAAAGAACCCTTAAAGGGGTGAATTATTAAATTTAAATATGAGGCTTGCCGGTTAAATCACTTCGCGAATGTTAGGAAAGGGATTTTAACTTGTTGGATAGTTGCCTTAAAAGTTTTATGCAGACGGAGATAAGGGGGTCTTACAATGGGGTTTGATAAAGAAAAAACTCAAAAGCTACTGGAAGATATTGATGATTTATTTGAACAGCTGCCGATTAAAATGTCTTCTAAAAACAAAACCTATATTAAAAATTTTGTTCTAGGTCCGGTGTTGAATGACATCCGGAAAATGATTGAGGAAAGTCGACCTCCGGTAATGATGGCCATCGGACGATCAGGTCATGGGAAATCCTCTCTGATTAATGCCTTAGTCGGAAAAGAGATAGCAAAGGTTAACCCGGTAATACCGCAGACACAAAAATCCACTATTTATGACGTGCCCTTTGAGGAATATGGAGCCACATGGAGGATGATCGATACACGGGGCTTTTTCGATGTTTACAGCAGCAAAGAGAAGGACAAAGAGGATGCGGTCAAACAACTGAAAAAAGAAATTCTTCAATATCTGCCGGATGTTTTTTTGCATGTGGTAAACATCAAAGAAATACGGACAATGTCCAACGATTTATTAGTAATGGAAGAACTTCAAAGCATTTTCCAAAAACAAAACATACAAATTCCAATAATTACAATCCTCAGTAACGTAGATATTTTAGGAAATCCCGGACTTCCCATAGAGGACCCGGAAAAGCAGGGTCAGATTTCCCAGGGTATGAACTATTTGATTCGTGAAGTTTTCAAAATCGAAGAACCGAAAGTGAAAATTATCAATCTTAATCATCCTTCCCGAGGATACATTCTTCGAGAAAAACATTATTTATCGATCATTCCTGTAAGCACTTACCCAGGGAACCTTTGGAATATCGAGACTTTAGAAGAATTTATCGGGGAGGTGCTGCCGGAAAAAGCTAAACTTGATTATTTACAAGTGAAAAATCATACAGCCCAGATGAAAAAGTTTACCACATCGATTATTAAACGTTTTTCCACTGTTGCCGGTGGGGTAGGTTCCTCTCCGATTCCCGTTGCAGATTTTTTTGTACTGACCCCATTACAACTATTAATGATCGTACTTATTGGAACCCTGGCAGGGAAAGAAATGAAATTAGAAACCGCCCATGAGTACCTGGCTGCCATGGGGCTTAACATCGGTGCAGCACTGGGTTTTCGATCATTAGCCCATCAGTTGACAAAAATGATTCCAATAGGGGGAGTATTTATCTCCGGAGGAATTGCCAGCTCCGCCACATATGCCTTGGGTAAATCTGCAGAAATATATTTTTTCCAGGGAAAGGTAGTAAACCCGAAAAATATCAAAACGCAGTCGTAAAACCTTGAAAATACTTAGTATTCTAGAATGTGGTATAATAATAATATAATGCTATGGAGGAGGGATCGGATTTGTCGAAGAAAATCTTAAAAGAACTGATATGTAACAGTATTGATGATCATCGAAAGGAGATCCTGAGAATTGTACGGGAAATACAAAATCATCCGGAACTTGGTTATAAGGAAGAGTATCTGAGCAAAAAGATCGGTAAAATATTTGAAAAAATGGATTTGGAAGTGGAAGACCATATTGCCCTGACCGGATGTAAAGCCACAATCAATGAGGATCTGCGAGGACCCAACCTAGCCGTAATTGCGGCGATGGATGCCGGGGTGGACCCGTCACATCCAGAGGCTAATGAAGATGGAATCGTCCATAATGCTGGAAACAACCATCAAGTAGGCATAATGATTGCTGTAGCCTTTGGACTGATAAAATCCCACGCAGTTCAAAATCTTGACGGCAAAGTAACGTTCATTGCTGTACCGGCTCAAGAGGGTGTGGATTTGGATTTTCGCAATAAACTGATAGAGGAAGGAAAAATACATCACGTATATGGCATCAACGAACTCCTGGCCAGAGAGGGTCTGGATGAAATAGACCTGGCAATGTCCATTCAAAATATGGACCTTGGGGATACCCAAACCAAAATGATACTCTCCCCCAAATATCCCTCGGTTCCTGACTGTGAGGGTATTGGTCCGATTCTTCTGGAGAATGCTAAGCTGTTTTATAATGAAGCACAGCTGAAATTAACAGAAGAAGTGGAGCAAAAAGATTTCATCAATATGCATGCCTTGTCGCAAATCATGCCTACATTCCAACCGTTGGCAGGGGGCGTCAGAGGAGAACGGGGAAGTAATGATTTTATCTTGGAAGATAAGGATACCGCCTATCTCATACCTGCCAAGATATTGGCTCTTACGATTGTGGATCTGCTATATGATAACGCTAAGAAGACCAGAAAGATTTTGAAAGATTATAACCCTTCTAAAACCATTGAAGAATATCTTAGGGATGAGCAGTCCAAAAGAAATGGATAAGAAATACAAAAACGCTGACAAACATATCCTTTCATAAAAATTTCCGGAACAGGAGGTGGAGCCGTGAAAAAAATTTTGATGCTTCACGGAATCAACCATAACTTATTTGGGAAAAGAGACCCAAGAATTTATGGGAAAGTTACTTTGGAGGAGATTAATGATCGTCTTAGAACCTTAGGAAAAGACCTGGGGGTGGAGCTGGAGTTTTTTCAAACCAACCATGAGGGGGAGATGTGTGAAAAAATTCACCAAGGTTTTCTTGAAGAAGTGGACGGGGTAATGATTAATGGAGGCGCATGGACCCATTACAGCTACGGTATTCGGGATGCATTAGAAATTCTAAAGGTGCCCATCGTAGAAATTCATATGTCGAACATCTACAAAAGAGAAGAATTTCGCCGGAAATCGGTGTTTGCAGACCTTTGTACTGGACAAATAAGCGGTTTCGGAGTTGACAGCTATTTACTAGGTTTAAGAGCTATTATAAGAGCGATTGAAACCTAAAGGACTTCCCTGGATACTGAGAAATTCTATTTAAAGGAGTTTTTAGGAATGAAGCAGACTGAGGAAAAAAGTGTTGCAACAAAAGTTAGCATATCAGGAAATACCAGGCTTTTGGGGCTGCTGGGTGACCCGGTTGACCACAGCATATCCCCTGCTATGCACAACCTGGCCTTTGAGACTCTGGGCTTGAATTATGCCTACATGGCCTTTATTTCTAACGGGGACAATCTAAAATCCACAGTGGACGCAATGAGAGCCCTTAATGTTTTAGGTTTTAATGTAACCATGCCGGTAAAACAAAAAATCATCCCTTATCTAGATAAATTATCCATCGAAGCGGAACTGATCGGTTCTGTAAATACCGTACACAATGAAAATGGTCAGTTAGTCGGTTATAATACTGATGGACTTGGCTATGTTGCCGACCTACAGGACAAGGGAGTAAATATTGAAGGCCGAAGTTTTCTCTTGCTGGGGGCTGGAGGCGCCGCGACCGGTATTTCAGTAGAACTCGCCCGAGCAGGAGCCGGTAAGATTACGATACTGAATCGAAATATTGAAAAAGCCCGCAGGATTGTTTTTACCATTAATAAAATTAGTAAAAACTGTCAGGCTTCAGCTTCTAAACTCCATGAAGAAAGCATCCATAAAGAATTGCCGAAGGCTGATATATTGATCAATTGTACCCCTGTTGGGATGGGAGACGAAATCGGAAATAGTATTATCAAGGATTTACATCTCCTGCCCAAAGGCCTGATTGTTTCCGATTTAATCTATACTCCAGGAAAAACAGCTCTCTTAGAACTTGGAGAAAAAGCAGGGTGCAAAACCATCAATGGGTCCGGGATGATTCTCTGGCAAGGGGCTTTGGCTTTTAAGATTTGGACGGGAGAGGATATGCCCCTCCAAACTATCAAAACCTCCTTGTTTTAACATTGTTGAATATAACCGGGTTTTTATCTGAAATACCCATCCACAGCAAAGGCTGTGGTTTTTTTGTTGATCTTTAAAAAGATTTACTGAAATTAAATCGGGTATATATGGCAGTAGTCAGAAAACAGTAACATCTACGGAAAAAGAATTATATTTACCTATAACAAAAAATATTGAGAAAATAGAAAGGAAGAATAGGATGACAGAAAAAAATGGAGTTATGCTGCAGGCTTTCCATTGGTACACCCGAGGAGACGGCTGGCTTTGGACTTGGCTGCAACAGCAAGCGGGCACCTTATCCGATATTGGATTTACTGCGGTTTGGTTACCTCCAGCCTATAAAGGGTCCGGTGGAGGATTCGATGTGGGCTACGGGGTATATGATCTTTTTGATTTGGGGGAATTTGACCAAAAAGGAACCGTAGCTACAAAATACGGAACGAAGGAAGATTATCTTAAAGGGATTAAAGAAGCTCAGAACTCAGGTATGCAAGTGTATGGCGACATTGTTTTCAACCATCGTCTCGGTGGTGATCATGAGGAAGAGTTTTACGGAATACCGATAAATCCTGAAAATCGGGATGAGGTGATTGGAGAAAAACATAAGGTTAAAGCCTGGACCCATTTTTCATTTCCTGGGAGAGATGGGAAATACTCTGAACTGCATTGGCATTGGTGGCATTTCAGTGCAGTGGATTACAGTGCGCTGGATGAGGAACGGGATGCGATTTATTTAATTGAAGGCAAGGAATTTGAATGGGATGTAGCCCGGGAAAAAGGCAATTTTGATTATTTAATGGGCTGTAATCTTGATTTGAATAATCCGGATGTACAAAAAGAACTGATCTATTGGGGTAAATGGTATTTAGATACTACGGGTATTGACGGGTTTCGATTTGATGCTGTAAAGCATGTAAAATCTACATTTTTCTTAAAATGGCTTCATAGTATGCGTAAACATACCAGTAAAGATCTGTTTGCCGTGGGAGAATACTGGTCCCACGACTTACAATCCCTCTGTAGGTTTATAGATGATACAAATGAAAATATCATGCTGTTTGATGTGAACTTACACTTCAATTTTGTAAAAGCAAGTCTCGGGTTGGAATATTATGATATCAGAAGCATCTTTGATAATACCCTGGTAAAAGAGGCCCCCCATTTAGCGGCAACTTTTGTATCCAATCATGATTCTCAGCCGCTACAGTCATTAGAATCCGTTGTCGAACCCTGGTTCGTTCCATTGGCATACGGCATTATACTCCTTAGAAAAGAAGGCTACCCCACGGTCTCCATAGCGGATTATCATGGTGCGGAGTATAAAGACACCGGAACTGATGGAAATGAATATGAGATTAATTTGACCAGTCATCAGTGGTTGATTGATAAATTCTTATATGTTCGTAAAGATTATGCCTATGGAACACAGAAGGATTATTTTGAGAACCGGAATGTATTTGCCTGGACCCGGGAAGGCAATGGGAACAATTCCGGCGGTGTAGGAGTAGTAATTACCAATCATCAGGATGCAGAGGTATGGATGGAGATGCCCAAAAGTAATCAGGAGTACCGAGATTTGACTGAGCATGTTGAAGAAAGTGTGCACACCGATGAAAATGGGTGGGGCATGTTTTCCGCAAGAGGACGATCCATTTCTGTATGGATTGAGGCCGGATAAAAATATTATTTGTTAAGAAGTAATAAGCCCGTGAAGACCATAAGATGACTTTATGGGCTTTGCTTATTTCTTTTAGGGTAAGCTTGATCATAGCAGAATATTTTAAACGTTTAGTGTATATAAAAACTATTGATGAATAAACTCGGAATTTGATTTGATAAGCTTTTCAGGGGGTAATAATGAACATAAGAGAGTCATTCCTTCAAATAAAAACTCCCTAGGCAAAGGAGGATTAAGATGAAGAGGTCCGTGGATTATTTCCGTGGCTGTTTATTAGGGGGAGCCATCGGAGATGCGTTAGGTTGGCCGGTAGAGTTTTTGGATTATAAAGAAATTCTTGAAAGATACGGAATCGGAGGGATTCGAGAATTGTCGCTCTCCTCGAGAGGGGTAGCAGAAGTAACGGATGATACTCAAATGACTTTATTTACCGCAGAGGGTATTCTACGGGCTCAAAACCGTTATTTATCAAAAGGGATATGCCATATCCCTTCAGTAGTTTATTATGCTTATTTACGATGGCTATATACCCAAGGCTATAATGAGGACTTGGACGAAAGTATACTGGAAAAAAGCTGGCTCTTATTTGCCAATGAGTTATTTAATCAAAGAGCTCCCGGGGGGGCATGCATATCCGCTTTACTTAGCGGAAGGCAAGGAAGTCTTCAGGAACCCATCAACAACAGTAAAGGGTGCGGCGCTGTTATGCGTGTAGCACCCATCGGACTGATGTTTCGGAAACGGGAAGCATTCGATATAGCGGTCCAATGTGCAGCCTTGACCCATGGGCACCCCTCGGGTTATTTAGCAGCCGGGGCCTTAGCCTATTTGATTGCCTCAATCATAGAAGGGGAAGAACTGGAAACAGCGGTGAAAGGAACCCTTTTGAAACTGGAGGAATATGACGATCATCAGCAATGTTCGGAAAAAATTACGATGGCTTTGGAAATGTCTCAAAAGGGTTTTACAAATTATCGGGCGATTTCAAAAATCGGTGAAGGTTGGGTTGGAGAAGAAGCGATAGCCATTGGAATCTATTGTGCACTTAAATACAAAAATAGCATAAAAAAAGCACTCATAGCTGCTGTCAATCATGATGGGGACAGCGACAGTACCGGATCTATAACAGGCAACATCCTTGGGGCCTATAACGGAGTTGCCAATATCCCCAGTGCGTGGATCGGTAAGATTGAGTTGAGGGATGTGCTGATACTGATTGCCGATGATCTGTTGAAGGATTATGATGAAGAAACCATGAATTGGGAGCGCTACCCCGGCTACTGATTCAAACCGTTTCAAATAGTTTGGAGTAAGTTTCCTTTAGGAGACATAGGGCGAAAATTAGGGTAGTGATTTTACGCCATTGGGATGTGGGAGGCGGATAGCATGCGTGGATATATTGAATGGTATTATTATCCCTTTTATGGTGCCATCCTAGCCCACTGTTTAGTTTATACAAAAATGAGAAACAAACAGGGGCTTTATGAAAAGGTTAGCTATAGAAATTGGGTTTTAAATATAAAAAACCGCTTATTGATAACCTATGGGTTTGCTTTTTTACTTTCCTTGGTTTTTCATATTATATTTCCTGTGCCGGATATAGAAGTGCCCAGCGGCTCCTATTATGTGGGTTCTCAAATTTATGAATGGACCGATGAAGACCGCATGGAGACCTACGGGGTTGAAGCCGGGGATAAAGCTCGGAAAATCAAGGTTCAAGTTTGGTATCCTACAAAGACCATAGAGGGATTTGAACGGCTTCCCTGGATTCCAGAAGGCAGAATAGTTTCAAGAAACCTGGCCAGAATTTTTTATTTCCCACCCTTCATGCTGGACCAGTCAGAGGAAGTGCTTTCCAACAGTTATCTCAATGCTCCGGTTTTCCTACAGGACAGTTTATATCCCATTGTTGTGCTCTCCCATGGTTGGAGCGGATTTCGCTCCCTTCATACAGATTTGGGAGAACTTTTGGCAAGCCATGGATATATTGTATTCGGCATCGATCACACCTACGGTGCCCCGGTAGTTATTTTTGAAGATGGAAGTCAGGTTGCCATTGACGGAGAAGCTTTACCCAGACGAAATGATCCGGATTTTCTTTCCTTTGCTGAAAAATTTGTAAATACCTACGGAAGTGACATTTCTTTTGTACTGGATGTGCTTACCGAAGCCGATGGGAATCATATGGACGAGATGATAAGGAAGGTATTGGATACAAGTAGAATAGGTTTATTAGGGCATTCCACCGGTGGTGGAGCCGGGGTTAAAGTCGCCAGTATGGATTCCCGTGTTCAGGGAATTATCGGCTTGGATCCTTGGGTAGAGTCTTTTTCAGAGATAACCTTGAAGAAGAGAATGAAATGCCCCTATTTATTTTTGCAGAGCGAAGAATGGATAGGGCAAAAAAATGATGAAAATCTCTATAATATTTTAAGCAATAACCCCCAGGGAGAACTATATCAAATAATGGGGACCACTCATGTGGACTTTACAATGATTCATCTGTATTCACCGATGACAAATAAGGTGCGCCTTACCGGATCTCTAGATCGTGATCGGTTTGAGGATATTCAGGAAGCATTTGTACTGGATTTCTTTGGAAGACATCTCCTTGAGAATAAAAAAGAAAAAGAGCATCTTTCTATGGAAAAATATGAAGAAGTGTTTCGGGTACCCAGGGAATAATACCATCTACGAAGGCAGCCTGAAGTTTTGTGGAATTTTAGCAGGACCCATAGTATCTGTTGACAAAATAAACATATATGATATAATTAAACAATAGTTTATAAATCCCTGATCCGAATAGGAGGGAAAGACGCATGACCTCAAGAGAAAAAGAAATTTTTGAAATTATAAAAGATGACCCATTAATATCTCAGCAAGAATTAGCAGAACGGTTACAGATCAATCGTTCCTCTGTAGCAGTACACATCGGAAACCTAATGAAAAAGGGCTACATTAAAGGGAAGGGTTATATCGTGGAAGAGGAAAAAAAGGTTTTGATAATCGGCGGAGCGAATATGGATCTGGAAGGCAGCCCTTATCAGAAGTTAACGCTGTATGATTCAAATCCCGGCAGTATTGAAACCTCCCAGGGAGGGGTAGGTCGGAATATTGCTGAAAACTTAGCTCGTTTATCGATGCCTACCCGTTTTCTGACTGCCCTGGGAAAGGATATTTATGGGGAGAAAATTTTAAAAGAGTGTCAAAAGCGGGGGATGGACATGGATCATATTTTAAGATCCAAGGAATACCCAACCTCCATGTACTTATCGTTAATGGATGAAAATCATGATATGATGGCAGCTATTTCACAAATGGAAATTCTTAAGTTAATCGATCCTCCGTGGCTGGAGAAAAAAAGTCCCTTATTCAAAGATGCTTCTTTGATTTGTATTGATGCCAACCTAACAAGGGATGCCGTGGAATATATCGTGGAACAAGCGGGAAAAACCCCGATTTTTGCCGACCCGGTATCCAGTACCAAGGCCCGGGTCTTCGAGAATGTATTAGGAAAAATTCATACCTTTAAACCGAACCGAATAGAAGCGGAAATGCTCTTAGACAGATCTCTTGATACAATAGACCAAGTACGATATGCCGGGGAAGCTTTTCTTGAAAAAGGTATTCAGCAGATCTATATAAGTTTAGGTTCCGAAGGGGTGTATGCTCGAAATGAAGTTTTTGAAGGATTGATTAAAGGAACCCCCAAAATCATCAGAAGTACAACAGGGGCCGGAGATGCATTTATGGCGGCGATTATTTACTGTTATATGAAGAAAGCCACCATGGAAGAAACCCTGCACTTCGCCATGGGTGCAGCCTTTACAACATTAAGCAGTGAACAGACCATCCATCCCTATTTTTCCCCAGCTGAAATAGCAGACCAGTTGAAAAATCATGAAATATCATTAACCGTTTTTTAGTGTCAAGAGGATAAATTTTAATCAGGATGTAAATGTTGAATAGGAGGCAGAAAATGAAAAATTATATCGATATCAGCCCGGAAGTCAAACAAGCTCTGGAGACGAAAAAGCCTGTGGTGGCCCTGGAATCCACCATTATTTCCCATGGCATGCCCTACCCGAAAAATTTAGAGACCGCCCGGGAAGTGGAAGATATTATTCGTAAACGGGGGGCTGTTCCTGCAACTATCGGAATTATGAAAGGACGATTGAAAATCGGACTGACAGAAGAGGAACTGAAGTATTTTGCTACGGAAAAAGGAATCTTAAAAACCAGTCGGAGGGATATTCCCTATATCACCGCAAACAAATTGGACGGAGCCACCACCGTTGCTTCAACGATGATTCTCGCCGGCATGGCAGGAATTAAAGTTTTTGTCACCGGAGGAATTGGCGGGGTACACAGAGGGGGACAAAACACATTAGATATTTCAGCGGATTTAATGGAGTTTTCCAAAACGGATATGGCAGTGATTTGTGCCGGCGCAAAATCCATATTGGACATTGGATTAACATTAGAATACTTAGAAACTCAGGGAGTGCCGGTAGTAGGGTTCGGTACTCAGGCTTTTCCGGCTTTTTATACCAGGGATAGTGGCTTCTCCGCGGATTATAAGGTAGATGATGTTCAGACTATGGCCCAAATTATGAAAGATAAATGGGAGATGAATTTAAAAGGAGGCATAGTAATCGGAAATCCTATTCCGAAGGAGGCAGAACTAAATCCGGAGTCAATCAACGATGCCATTGAAAAGGCCGTAAACTTAGCAGAGGAAAAAGGGATTCACGGAAAGGAAGTCACCCCTTTTTTACTTTCCCATTTAAAGGAGGCCACAAAGGGCGAAAGCTTAAGAGCCAATATTGAACTGGTATACAATAATGCCCGGGTAGGTGCGGATATTGCAATAGCCTATCAGAACTTAGAGTGAAAATCCTTCCTAAGCATGAATTAAAATTGTTTTAAAAGAGGCGAAAGCCTCTTTTTTAATACACAATTAATTCCTTAGGTGAAACTCTTGTGGACTGTGCACCTGAGTTTAAGAAGGCGTGTTTTTTGAGCCGTTGAAAAATTCAGATTGGAATAGATGGTTTAATGGTTTAAAAGAAGGAAAAAATAAATAAGTGGAGAATATACATATTATATTTAGCTTATGCTTAGAAAAATATATTTGAAAACTGCAGGTGTATTTAATAATAAAAAAGAGGTGAGGGTAAGTGAAAATAGACAATGAAAAATTTAAAGCACTTCAAAATTGGATGTATCGGAATGCAAGACCCTTAGAGTTGGCAAAGTGGAAATATAACATCGAATCGGGAACCAAAGAAGAAGTCTTGGGTTGTTTAAAAGCTTTTCAAAATTCCGATGGCGGATTTGGTCATGGAATTGAACCGGATTTTTGGAATCCCGGTTCTACTCCTATGGCTAGTTGGACAGCCGCACAAATCCTAAAAGAAATTGATGCGAAGCCGGAGGAAGAAATTGTCCGAAAACTGGTAAAGTATTTAATGGGGACGTTGGAGCCTAAAACGGGCATGTGGTCCTCCACCGTCCCGGAAAACAACCTGTATCCCCATGCACCCTGGTGGCAATGGTCTGAAGGGGCCCAGGATAATTGGATGTTTAATCCTTCTGCTGAGCTTTCAGCCTATTTAATTCACTGGTCTTCTTGGGACCGTGAAGCTTGGGAAATTGGATGGCAGTCCATGGAAAAGGGCATCCGGCGTTTAATGAAGGTCGACGAGATGGACCGTCATGAGTTAAGTAATTTTAAGAATGCACTGGAAATTCTTCGAACAGACACTAAAGAATTTAATGAAAAAATCCCATATTCTTTTCAAGTAGTAGAAAAGAAAGTATGGGAACTAATTGAAGATTGTATCAATAAAGATTGTAAAAAATGGGGCAGCGACTATCTGCCGCTACCCTTGGATTTCATTACTCACCCGAAGTATCTGGAAAATTATCAGAATCCGGCAATGAAAAAACTTGTGAAGCAAAATCTAATCTATTATGCTAACTCACTGAACGAAGAGGGCGTTTGGGATATCACCTGGAATTGGGATCAATATCCGGAAGCCTTTGCCGTTGCAAAAAGGATCTGGAAAGGAGTGCTGATTGCCAACCGTTGTAAACTATTCAAGGAGTTTAATTGGATTGCTTCCAAAAACAGTCCAACAGGAACCTCCAGGTAGTCCCTGGCGTTTCTTAAGAGTCTATTTTCCAACCTTCCTGATAGACGGTTTCAAAATCAAGGAGGTTTTGAATATCGGTGACAGGATTGTTTTTTACTAATAGAAAATCCGCTTTTTTACCAACTTCAAGGGAACCGTGTGTATTTTCAATGCCCAGTAATTTGGCGCTCTGTGAAGTAGAGGCTTGGATCGCTTCCATGGGACTCATACCCATATCCACCATAAGTTTTAACTCGAACAGGTTATCCCCATGACGGTTAAAGGGTGTCCCGGCGTCAGTGCCCATGGCAATGTTGACGCCTTTTTCCCGTGCCCGTTGAAAGCTTTCAAAATGAACTTCTTTAATCATTTTTGCCTTATCCACGGCAAACTTCGGGATGCCGTATTCCTCTCCGAATTTAATAATATTATAGATTGCAGAAAATGTAGGTACTAGATATGTCCCTTTCGCCACCATCATATCGGCGGTTTCCCCATCTAAATATACCCCGTGTTCTACAGAGTCAATACCAGCCTGTACCGCATTCTTGATACCCTGAATGCCCTGGGCATGGGTTGCGGTTTTCTTTCCGGATTTGTGGGCTTCTACAACAGCGGCTCTGATTTCCATTTCCGACAGCTGAGTGGAATTTGGATCCACCCCCGGTGTCAGTACTCCGCCGGTGGCCATGATTTTTATTACATCGGCGCCCTGCTTCAGTTGTTCCCGGGCGGCTTTAGTAGCTTCTGCGGCTCCATCACACTCCCGTCCGATCTGCCAACCGTGGCCTCCGGTCATCGTGATGAATCTGCCGCTGACTAAGGATTCTGGTCCGATTATTCGCCCCTCGGCCTGGGCATTCCGTAGCGCGATATCAATATACCCGGGAGCTCCTAAATCCCGGATCGCGGTAACTCCTCCTTGTAACGTGGCTTTTAAATTATTCACACCCTCGATGGTGATAGCCGAAGTACTTTTACTGGTTAGGGCACCCATGGTATCCGCTTCTGCGGAGAAAGTCATATGAACGTGTGTATCGATTATTCCCGGAGTAATGTATCCGTAGCGATAATCCAAAAGCTTGATGTTTCCCTGGAAGAAGTCAATGTTCGGCATGTCTCTTTGGGGACCAATTTCCGAAACGATGCCATTTTCCACAAGAAGATAAACATCCCTTTGAATTTCTTTGCTCTTACCGTCGATCAGCCCTTTGCAGGGAATCAAAAATGAGTTTTCCATAGGTTCCTCCTTTAAGTTGGGTTAAACTTTACATTCAATTAATATCATCCTAACAGTTCTAGGCAGTGGTGGCAACATCCTCACCGAAAATCCCGTGGGTTTTTAAAAATTGTTGATTTTATCATTTTGGGGAAGTTTTTTGACTTCATATATAATATACTGAAATTGGATAGTTGTATTGCTAATAGGGTATAAATAGATAATTAACATTAAGGAAAGGAGATAAGGCGATGACGATCTATCGGGATATTCTAGGAGCGCGAAAATGGAAAAAGGTCGAAGAAGTAAAAAAAGGATGGTCCCAGGAAAAAAAATTTAAAATCACCTTGGACACCGGAGAAATTCAACTGCTTCGAATTGTGGATCGGGAACACACGGAACGCAAGCAGCGGGAATTCAAGCTTCTTAGTGATTTAAAACCGTTAAATATTTGGATGTCCACACCCTTGGAAACCGGATTCTGTAATGAAGGGAAATCGGTATATACTCTTTTTACCTGGCTTGAAGGGCAGGATGCAGAGAGTTTACTACCCCAATATTCCTTAAAGGAGCAGTACGAACTGGGAATTGAAGCGGGAAAAATTTTGAAAAAGTTTCATTCCTTTAGTGCACCGGAAGACCAAATCCCCTGGGAACGGGTATATAATGGTAAGATTGATCGTAAAATTAAAGCTTATAAAGCATGTGGGATAGCCTTAGAGGGAGATCAATATTATTTAAACTATATTGCGGAACACCGAGATTTATTAAAAAACCGTCCCCAAAGCTTCCAGCATGGAGATTATCATATTGGGAATATGATTTTAAACGATAAGAAAGAGCTGGGAATAATTGATTTTAACCGGTTTAGTTTCGGAGATCCCTGGGAGGAATTCAACCGATTGACTTTTTCCGCTGAAGTCAGCACAGAATTTGCCACAGGGTTGATCCACGGTTATTTTAATGGGGAGGTCCCGAATAAATTTTTCGAACTTTTGAAATTATATATTGCAGTAAATCAAATTTCAGCTCTTCCCTGGGCATTGGAATATGGAGCAGCAGATGTTAAAATAATGAAGAGCATATTTCAAAAGACCTTAGCGTCTTATGGGAATTTTACTCAGACCGTACCCAACTGGTATAAAACAAAGGTGAATTAGGAGGACAAACGATGTTTGAACGCTATGAAAAGCAGATAAATTACGAAAAAATCGGACGAATCGGACAGGAACGATTACAACAATCCAAGGTTCTGATTGTCGGCTGCGGGGCTTTAGGTACCGTGGTGGCAAACAATCTTGTGCGAATGGGAATCGGACATATTCGAATAGTGGATCGGGATTTTGTTGAACTGACAAATCTTCATCGGCAAATTCTCTTTGATGAGGAGGATGTAGCGAACAGCATGCCGAAAGCTAAGGCTGCGGAAGGGAAGCTTCAAAAGATTAACAGTGAAATTACCATTGAAGGGATGGTTAAAGAAGTCAACAGTCGGACTATTGAAGATTTCATCAAAGGGATGGATTTGATTGTGGACTGTACCGATAATTTCAAAACCCGTTTTTTAATTAATGACGCAGCATTTAAATACAATCTTCCCTGGATTTACGGTGGGGCCTTAGGTACTTCCGGGATGGTAAAGGTATTTATTCCCGAAGAAAAAAGTGGATGCCTGCAGTGCATGATTCCCAAGCCTCCGGACAGCGGAGCACTTCCAACCTGTGATACCGCCGGGGTGGTAAATACGTTAACGGGAGTGGTGGCCAATCTGGAAAGTAACGAGGCACTGAAATACTTCTTAGGTTTTATTGAGGAAGTGGAGAAGGATTTGGTATTTATGGATCTTTGGGATAATACCTTTAAGAAAATCCCTCAGCGAAAAAATGAGGACTGCCCCTGCTGCGTAAAGGAAACCTACCGCTATTTGGAAAACAAAAGACCGGAAGCTACCTATATCTGCGGTCAGAACAGTATCCAGATCAATTTGGGACAGGATAATATGAATCTGGCAGAGATTCAACAGAGATTGGAAAGCAAAAATATTCAGACCCGCAGAAATCCCTATTTATTGAGCTTCGAGGCGGAAGACGTTGAAATAAAGATCTTTAAGGATGGGCGGGCCATTTTGAAGAATGCGAAAAATGAAGATGTGGCAAAATCGATTTACGCAAAATATATCGGCTACTAAAATAACTCTTTCAAGGAAACAGCATGATAATTAAAATATCCATTTATAATGAGGTGATGGTTTGACGGAAAAAACAGGACTCTTCGGCAAAAGGCGTAAAGTTGTCTGGCAGGAAATTGCAAAGGAGATGGATTTTCAATTTATTGACGGTGGTTTTTTTAAGTCGGACAAAGTCGTAGGTACTCTACAGAGTTGGAGGATTACACTGGATACTTATACGGTTTCCACCGGTAAAACTTCAACTGCCTACACACGACTCCGAGCCCCTTTTCAGGATAGGGATGATTTTCGATTCAAAATTTATCGAAAAGGAATTTTCAGTGATATCGGGAAAATTTTTGGTACTCAGAACGTGGAAGTGGGTGTCCCTTCCCTGGATGAAAACTTTATTATCCAAGGCAATAACGAGCAGAAGGTAATAGATCTGTTTACCCATCCGGGCATTAGAAAAATCATTGAAGACCAGGAGCGTATCACGCTGGAAGTAAAGGAAAATGATGGATGGATGGGCACGAAGTTTCCTGAGGGGGTAAAACAACTTTATTTCCAAGATCACGGAGTGATCAAGGATGAAAAACGGTTGGTGTCCCTTTTTTACCTGTTCTCGGAAGTATTAAAGAAATTACAAGAGATGGGCTCCATAGATCATTTAGCGGAGCCGATAGATTACAAATAATATTTTAGTCTGGAAAGGAGTGATCCATTGATTCTTAGTGTAAGCCGCAGGACGGACGTTCCGGCCTTTTACTTTGACTGGTTTTTAAAACGTGTTGATAAAGGGCATTTAATGGTTAAAAATCCGATGAATCCGAAACAGATACATAAAGTGGCCATAAACCCTGACATTATCGATGCCATTGTATTTTGGACAAAAAATCCGACTCCGGCAATGGGAAAACTGGACTTATTGAAGGGTTACTCCTATTATTTTCAATACACCCTAAATCCTTACGATGAAAAGTTTGAAAAAGATATTCCTGTACTTGAACACCGTTTAAAAACTTTTAGGCAGTTAGCAGATACCATCGGAAAAGACCGGATAGTATGGAGATACGACCCGATTATTTTCACTGAGAATATGGGAGTGGATTATCACACTGGGGAATTTGCTATGCTTTCGGAAATCCTTCGATATTATACAGACACCGTTATGGTGAGTTTTTTGGATGATTATCGTAAAATCCGAAAAAACATGAGAAGGTTGAAGGTTCGGGAACCGAGCTTACAAGAGGTGGAATCCCTGGTAAAAGCCTTTGTAAGGATTGCAAAGAAAAATAACCTTACCATAAGGAGCTGTGCAGAAAAACGGATACCGTCTTCCCAAGGCCTGCTATCCGGCAGCTGTATTGATCCCCGGCGGATCGAAAAATTAATAAAAGGAAAAATAACTATAAAACGGGACAAAAATCAGCGCCCGAACTGTAAATGTGTGGAAAGCATTGATGTGGGAAGTTACGACAGCTGTCTCCATCAATGTGCCTACTGTTATGCCAATCACCGATATGAAGTGATAGAAGAGCAGTATCAAAAACATGACCCGGATTCTCCTTTACTGATTGGTAAAGTTCCCAAGGATGCAGTGATTAGAGAAAGAAAAATGGAAAGTCTGATCATCAACAATCAGCAGTTAACCATCTTTGATGATTGAGGAGGGTGAATAAGTGAAAAGACCGCTGTTTAAAATCCTAATAGGGGGCCTGGGGATTGCAATTATGATACCGGTTATTTTTATCGGATATGTCAGCTGGAAAAATCCCACCCATCAGGATATTGAAGAAATTGGAATAGACAACAATCAAACAGGAGAGTTATTACTGAATGAAGAATATTCTGTGCTGATATTTAATATAGGCTATGGAGGACTTGATAAAGATCAGGATTTTTTTATGGACGGAGGGGCCTCTTCCAGGGCAGAGAGTAAAGCAAAAGTTTTAGAGAATGTAGAGGGCATGCTGGATTTTTTAAGCCGGGAAAACCCGGATTTTATGCTTTTACAGGAAGTGGATATCCGCTCAGCTCGAAGCTACGATGTTAATCAGTATGAAATGCTGCAGACCCGATTTCAACATTACGCTTCCGCCTTTAGTTATAATTATCAAGCGATTTGGGTTCCTGTGCCGATAGTAAATCCTATGGGTTATGCGCGAAGCGGACTGGCTACTCTGTCAAAACATTCCATGCATTCCGGCCTGCGCAGGGAATTGACCGGTCAGGAGTCCTGGCCGGTTATTCTTGCGGATTTAGACCGGAGTCTGTTGGAAACTAGAATTTCTGTGGCAAACGGCCGGGAATTGATTTTAGTCAATCTTCATCTTTCGGCTTATGACGAAGGTGGAATCTTACGGGAACAACAGGTATCCCATTTGGTAAGTCTTATTGAAGAGGTATACAGACAAAATGATTATGTGATCCTTGGAGGAGACTGGAATCAATTGTTGGGCACTTCCCAGCTGGAGGATGATGACTTTATGGAGGAATGGCCGGAGTGGCTTGTACCGATCGCAGATTCCTTAGAAAATACCGGGTACCAATGGGGAGTGGATGAATCGGTAATGACCGTTCGGGATATCGAAGCACCCTACAAACCGGGGAAGACTTTTGAAACGGTGATTGATGGTTTTTTAGTATCGCCGAATATAAAAATAATAGAAGTTATCGGACATGATCTCGGATTTGAATATTCAGATCACAATCCCGTAACTTTAAGGTTTCAATTGATAGAAGACTAAACATTTAGAGAATCCTGTGATCTGGAACAGCACTAAAATTGTATATAAGCAAACTTTCAAGAGCGAATCCTTAGGACAATAAAACCTAGAAAATGGATAGTTGATTTTTATAGTAGATTTTACACCGATGTCGCCTGAGAAGCGACCTTTTCGTTAAAATCATGGGATATAATCTTTTTAAGGTAAGTAATATAAAACTTTAAGGAGGTTAGAAAATGGCTATGAAAGAAAAGGAAGTAAAAACGGTAACAGAGCTTCAGCAGGAGAAGGTAAGTATTGAGAGAACGGTAGGGATTTTGGAGGATTTAGCTAAGGGCTTTAATCCCACTACGAAGAAGGAAGTAAAGAAGGACCATATTCTCCATGATCCGGAGATTATTCGAAGTTTTTACTTTGCTAAACAGGTATTGGAAAATGTTAAAAAGGGGTCCTACAACAACCGTAAGCTGACGGAATTTATTATTACCCCGGAACAAAAATCAATGGTCCGTCTACCGGAGCGGAAAATCGGAGTAAATGAATTTTCTCGAATCATTAATGATCATATTGACCTCCACCTTAGTAAGCGGCTTACCGGGATAGAACTTAATCGTCAGCTCAAAAAGTTACAGGTCCTTTCAGAAGAAACCTTAGAGGGTGGAAAAAAACGAACCGTTACCAACGAACATTCATTAGAAATGGGTTTTGAAACCGAAAAGCGGGAAAAAAACGGGAATGAATACGACATGGTGGTAATGAATAATGAAGGAAAAGCATATTTATTAGAAAATTTAGAAGAAATTATGAAAGCATAAGGGGATTTTGGGTAAGAATACTTCCAAGGAGATACGTTTGTTTTTAAAAGCAACGTAATCCTTGGAAGTATTTTTTTCTATGTAATAAGCTAATAAAGCGTTTAATAAAGAAAAAAATTCAAAAAAAAGCTTTTAAATGAACAGAAAATATTATATAATATAGCACAATAGCAAATAGAGTAACAGAATAAGGGGTGGTAGTCATAGAACTTACCAAGAGACAAAAACTAATTATTGAAATTGTAAAAGATAATGAACCGATTTCCAGCGAGAAAATCGCTGAACAACTGGGGGTCATCCGTGCAACCTTAAGGCCGGACCTTTCAATTCTGACCATGTCCGGGATCCTGGATGCCCGACCGAAGGTAGGTTATTTTTACTCCGGAAAATCCGACATCAATGTGTTTTCTCAAGAAGCGGAAAAGTACTTAGTTGAAGATGTAATGAAAATGCCGGTGGTCGTTACAGAGGATTCGACGATATACGATGCAATCGTCACCCTGTTTCTCGAAGATACAGGTACCATTTATGTAGTATCAAAGGGTTTTTTAAGTGGAGTGGTTTCTCGGAAAGACTTCCTCAAAACCTTAATGGGCGGAGCAGATATGAATAAAATGCCTGTTGGTATGATCATGAGCAGAATGCCAAACTTAGCAACTATTACCAAAGGGGAAACGATTATCGAAGCGGCGATTCGAATCGTAGAAAATGAAGTGGACAGCTTACCGGTAGTGGAAGTGATGGAGGCTAATGGGAAAGAGCGGTTAAAAATCATTGGGAAAGTATCCAAAAGTACGATCACAGAATTATTTGTAAACTTATGCAAAAAATAGGAGGGGTATTTTTGACAGATAAACCATTAGTACTATATATCGTGTCGGACTCTGTAGGTGAAACTGCTGAACAGGTTACAAGGGCCGTAATTGGGCAGTTTGAAACACGAAATTATGAACTGCGCAGGTTTCCCTTTACCACGGAAAAAACCCAATTAGCAGAGATATTGCACGAAGCAAAAAAAGAAAGTGCAATTATTGTATTTACCATGGTAATAAACGGACTTCGGGATTATTTATTGGAAGAAGCGGAAAAAGAAAATGTTCAGACCGTGGATATCATGACCCCGTTGTTAAATTTAATAAGCAATAAGCTGGATATCAAACCGAAAAAAGAGCCGGGGACCATTCGACGTCTGGATGAGAAATATTTTAAAAAAATCGAGGCGATTGAATTTGCTGTAAAATACGATGACGGTAAGGACCCTAGGGGGATCAACAAAGCGGATATCGTTCTGGTGGGAATTTCCAGAACATCCAAAACTCCACTTAGCATGTACCTGGCCCATAGAAATATAAAGGCTGCGAATGTGCCTTTAGTACCGGAAGTATCTCCACCTAAGGAACTCTTCAATGCTCCCTCGGAAAAAATCATCGGTCTTACCACCAATCCCAGAAAGCTCATTGAAATCCGACAGGAAAGGCTGAAAGCCTTGGGACTGAAAGATGGGGCGAACTATGCGTCGATGGAGCGGATTCTTGAAGAACTTGACTATGCAGACAAAGTCATGAGAAAGCTAAACTGTCCTGTAATCGATGTCTCCACAAGAGCCGTGGAAGAAAGTGCAAGCATTATTCTGGAGATATTCAAAGAAAAAGGATATAAAGTAGGAAACACAAAATAATTTAGAGGAGGCGCATTATGGAAAAGTGGGTATATTCATTTATTGAAGGAAACAGAGAAATGAAAGCATTGCTGGGAGGAAAAGGTGCCAACTTGGCAGAAATGAAAAGCATCGGACTTCCGGTACCTTCGGGCTTTACTGTGACCACGGAGGCTTGCAATGAGTACTTAGCCAAAGGTTCAAAAATTTGGGAGGAATTAAAAAGTGAAATTTTTCAACATCTTCATGATCTGGAAGAACGGGCAGGCAAGAAGTTCGGGGATGATCTGAATCCGTTATTGGTTTCTGTTCGATCCGGCTCTGCGATTTCCATGCCGGGAATGATGGATACGATTTTAAATCTCGGATTGAATGACCAGTCGGTAATCGGTCTTGCCAAAGAAACCGGAAATGAATGGTTCGCTTATGATTCCTATCGACGGTTTATTCAAATGTATGCGAATGTGGTTTTGAAAATTGATAAATACAAATTTGATATTATTTTTGATAGGGTGAAGAATGAAAATGGAGTGGAGGAGGATACTAAACTCTCCACAGAAAATCTTATGCAGATTGTTAAAGAATATAAGGATTTGGTTTTAAAAGAAAATCGAGCCCCCTTCCCGGAAGAGCCCCGTGATCAGCTCTTAATTGCTATTGAAGCGGTGTTTAATTCCTGGATGAATCCCCGGGCGGAAATATACCGTAGAATCAACAGTATTCCTGACGATATGGGTACCGCTGTGAATATTCAGGAGATGGTTTTCGGGAATATGGGGAACACCAGTGGAACCGGGGTAGCATTTACCAGAAACCCTTCTACCGGTGAGAAAAAGCTTTATGGAGAATACTTACTTAACGCCCAGGGAGAAGACGTTGTAGCGGGAACAAGAACGCCGAAGGATATTATAGAACTAAAAGATAAGATGCCCCAGGTGTTTGAGGAATTTATTAAAGTTTGTGACCAACTGGAAGAACACTATAAAGATATGCAGGACATCGAATTTACCATTGAAAAGGAAAAGCTGTTTATACTTCAGACCCGAACAGGAAAACGTACGGCTGCTTCGGCGGTTAAAGTCGCTGTGGACCTGGTAGCTGAAGGGAAAATATCAGAAAAAGAAGCGGTTTTAAAAGTTCATCCGGACCAAATTGAACAGCTGCTTCACCCGACCTTCGACCCGGAAATGCTGGAACAGGCGGAAAAGATCACCCAGGGCCTTCCCGCTTCATCAGGAGCCGCCTCAGGTCAGGTGTATTTCACATCGGAAGGAGCGACAGAAGCGAAGGAACGGGGTGAAGACGTAATTCTGGTCAGAACCGAAACCTCCCCGGAGGATATTGAGGGAATGGTAGCCTGCAAAGGAATTCTTACAGCCCGGGGCGGAATGACCTCCCACGCGGCGGTAGTTGCCAGAGGTATGGGTAAATGCTGCATTGCAGGTGCTAGTGAAATCCGTGTAAACGAAAAAGAAGGATATTTTGTTGCGAATGATCAAAAGTTCAAAAAAGGAGATTTTATTTCTCTGGATGGAAACAAAGGGAATGTCTACAAAGGAAAAATTCAAACGGAGAAACCGGAACTCTCGGGAGACTTTTCGAAGTTTATGTCCTGGGTAGATCAGTTTAGAACGCTAAAGGTTCGTACCAATGCGGATACGCCTAAGGACACGAAACAAGCCATCGATTTTGGCGCTGAAGGTATCGGACTATGTCGAACCGAGCATATGTTTTTCGAAGAAGGAAGAATCTCGGTGGTGCGAAATATGATCTTATCCCGAGGGGTAGAAGATCGGGTCAAGGCTTTAGATAAACTTTTACCCATGCAGCGTTCAGACTTTAAAGAAATTTTTGAAGCCATGGGCTCCAGACCTGTAACGGTGCGGTTATTAGATCCGCCTCTTCATGAATTTTTGCCGGAGGAAGAAGAAGATATAAAGAAGTTGGCAAAGGAAATGGATATTTCCGTCGCCCATCTGCATTCGGTAATCGAAGACTTAGGGGAAGTCAATCCTATGCTTGGCCATCGAGGATGCCGCTTAGCCGTAACCTATCCGGAGATCTATAAAATGCAGGTTCGTGCAATTATGGAAGCGGTAGTTGAGCTGAAAAAAGAAAAAGATCTGGAAGTGATACCGGAAATCATGGTTCCCCTTGTAGGAGAGCTAAAAGAACTTCAATATATAAAAGAATTGATCATAGCCACCATCAATGAAGTATTGATGGACCATCAAACTACAGCTACCTACCTTATCGGCACAATGATTGAGGTGCCGAGGGCTGCAGTTACCGCAGATAAGATTGCGGAAGAAGCGGAATTTTTCTCCTTTGGAACCAATGATTTAACCCAGATGACCTTTGGTTTTTCCAGGGATGATGCAGGGAAATTTATCAAAGAGTATGAAGATAAAAAAATACTGGAAAAAGATCCCTTCCAGCAAATTGATCGCAAGGGTGTAGGAAAATTGATGGAAATTGCAGTGGAACTCGGCCTAAAGACACGAAAAGATTTGAAACTTGGAATCTGTGGTGAACATGGGGGCGAAGCAAGTTCTATAGAATTCTGTCATTTACTCAATCTGGACTATGTTTCCTGCTCACCCTTTAGAGTCCCGGTTGCGAGACTTGCAGCTGCCCAGGCCGCAATTCGGTTTCCCAAAAACAAATAAACCAAGAGTGATGATGAATTTTCAGATATTCTATAGTGAAGACAAATCCAAATGGAAGAGACGATAAAACACTAAATGTTAGGCCCTCTAAAAATAAATGGAGACAATTGCTCCATTTATTTTTATTTGTCCGGGTAATGGGTATAAATAAGGCATCATACTTCAACAAAAGGAGTGATTCCAATGGAGTATAACATTCGTCAGGAAAGTGAAGCCCTCGAGAAAAAAACCCTATCCCCCTATGCTATGCTAAGCGCTGAGAGCAGGGGAAGAATTAAATATGAAGAGCCTTGTGAAATTCGAACCATGTTTCAACGGGACCGGGACCGGATTATTCATTCGAAATCCTTTCGAAAGCTAAAGGAAAAAACCCAGGTTTTTATTGTAAAGGATGACTTTTTCAGAACTAGGTTAACCCATGTACTGGAAGTCAGTCAAATTTCACGAACGGTAGCAAGAGCTTTACGGTTAAACGAAGACTTAGTAGAGGCAATCAGTCTCGGACATGACCTGGGACACACTTGTTTCGGTCATAGCGGAGAGGAAACCTTAAACGAGATAACCGGTCATTTTAAACACAATGAACAGAGTCTTAGAGTGGTAGATAAATTGGAAAAACAACGTAGGGGTCTTAATTTAAGTGATGAAGTTCGTGATGGCATATTAAATCACACCGGTAAAGAATTTTGTAAAACTCTAGAAGGGAATGTGGTAAAGGTCGTGGACCGGATCACTTACTTATGCCACGACATTCAAGACAGCTTAAGTGTGGGGGTATTAACCGAGTCGGAGATCCCAAAAGAGTTATTAGAGTATTTAGGCAATACCCATAGTGAGCGGGTTAATACGTTAACGAAAGACCTGGTTTTTGAAACAAGAGCAAAACTCGAGAATCCAAGCCTTGAGATAAAAGAGAAAGTTAAGACCTATCAAAGTGAAGAGGCAAAAGCCATGATGGCAAAACTCAGAAGCTTTATGTTTACAAAGGTCTATAAAGGAGATTTCTGCAGTAAAGAACGGCAAAAGGCTCATTATATCATCGAATTTTTATATTCTTACTTTTTGGATAATCCCCGGGAGCTGCCGCCGAAGTATTGTGCCATCGCGGAGGAAGAAGGGTTGGAGCGGGGAATCGTGGATTTTATAGCAGGGTGTACCGATGGATATATCATAAAAATTTTCCAAGAAAAATTTATTCCGAAACCGAAATAATATTCTGAATATATTTTTTTTAGTGATTAAGAAGGAATTAAAAAGAAGTATGTCGAATAAAGTCATAAGAATAGAGATTTTCAGTTATAAATTAATTGATCTTTTTTTGAATTATGGTTATAATATAAAGCTCGTGGGTGTAAATTCCCATGAATGACAACTTTAAGAATTAGGTGATTCTATGGGAAAGATAAATGAAGATAAAGTTGAAGCCATTAAAGAAGCCCATGATATCGTGGATACAATAGGGAATTACATTGAGGTAAAATCCTCAGGTACATCTTATAAAGCCCTATGTCCTTTTCATAATGAAAAAACTCCCTCCTTTATGATTAACCGGGATAAGCAGATTTATAAATGCTTTGGATGCGGTGAAGGGGGAGATGTTTTACAATTTGTCATGAAAATGGAGAATCTGGATTTTATTGAAGCTTTGAAATTGCTGGGAGAAAAAGCAAATATCCCTGTAGACACCGAAGATAATATCTCGGATCAGGAAAGACAGGAAACTAAACAACTATACGAAATTAATCGAATAGCGGGACTATACTATTATAAAAACTTGACATCTTCCCAAAATAAAGGGCTGCAGTATTTCAAAAAACGGGGTGTCACTTCCGGGGAGATTAAAGCCTTTGGCTTAGGCCTCGCCGAGGATCGATGGGATGGCTTATTGGATTACTTAGTAAAGAATAATTATCCTAAAGAGACCATCGAAAAAACCGGACTTATTTTAAAAAATAAGCAAGGGGATCGATACTACGACCGCTTTCGGAATCGAATTATTTATCCGATATTTAATACCCGGGGAATGGTTATTGGATTTGGCGGACGGGTACTGGACCAAAGTTTACCCAAATACCTGAATTCGCCGGAAACCAAGATATTTAACAAACGAAAAATATTATATGGTTTAAATCTGGCAAAAAAAAATATTAAAGATCATCAACTGATATTAGTAGAAGGCTATATGGATGTAATTGCCCTCCATGGTAATGGAGTCAAAAATGCTGTGGCGACGCTCGGAACTTCTTTAACCAAAGACCATGGCCAATTATTGAAAAAATATGCTAATGAAGTGGTGGTCGCCTTTGATGGCGATGAAGCCGGAGTTAAAGCTACCCTGCGAAGCATTCAGATTCTCGAAAACGAAGGCCTGAAAATCAGGGTTCTGTCCTTGGGAAAAGAAGAAGATCCTGATGATTTCATACGTCGACGGGGAAAAGAAGTTTTTTACCAACGGATTAAAGAATCGCCAAACCATATAGAATATCAAATTCAAAATATCAGAGAAAGATATCCCTTAAACAGTACGGAAGGGAAGGTTGATTTCTCAAAGGAAGCAACCAAGCTTTTACGAAAAGTGAAAAGCCCTATCGAACAGGAAGCCTACGCAGAGGAACTGGCGAAAGAGCTGAGTCTTTCAAAGGGTTCTTTGTTAATAGAAATCCGAGGAAAGAATCAGAAGCAGCTTCACAAAAAATTTAGTAACCAGGCAGACTATACCCAAACAAAAGAGGGATCCAGGTCAAGTTATTTGTATACCATGCCCAGTATTGAACAGGACGGGCATATTAAGCTGGAAAAACTCATTATCAAATTTATGCTGGATAATGAAAACCAAATTCCTTTTATAAAAGAACATGTGGAAATTGAGGACTTTTCCATTGAAGCCCATCAGCAAGTGGTACGTTATTTATTCTACCAGGATCAGCGAAGTCCCACAGATCATGAGCTGCAGGATCATAAAGACCTGTTAGATGAAATTGCCTCCCTTGATCGTCAGGAAGGTGAAATTCGAAAAATCCTTGAAGATTATTTATACAATCTTAAAAAATATAAATTGCTCTATCGAAAAAAGATCTTGGAAAAACAACAACAGGAACACTTGGCAAGTCCCAATTTTGAAAAGGAAGAGGTAGATAGAATCTTGCTGAAAATAGGAATGGAAATCATGGGAATTAACAAAGAGCTTCAAAGTCATCAATTAAAAGAAGGGAGGGACCAGGATGAGTAACGGTAAAAAAAATACCCCTAAAAAGCAAGCTGAAATACAGAACGCTGCAGAGTTGGAACAGGAAGCGATTAAGGATCTATTGGAAAAAGGGAAAAAAATAGGGGTGATTACGTATAAAGAAATCATGGATTCCCTAGAAAAAGTAGATTTAGATAAAGAGCAAATGGATGAAGTGTATGATCATCTTGCGAATATGGGTGTGGAGATTGTCGGTGAAAAAGAAGCAGAAGATCTGAAAAAAGTGGAAATTGATCCCGAGGAAGTCGTAAAAGAAAGTCTCGAACCCGATGTGAATCTCTTAAAAGGGGTTAATATCGATGATCCTGTTCGAATGTATTTAAAAGAGATTGGAAAAGTTTCGTTATTGACAGGGCCGGAAGAAATCGACTTAGCCAAGCGAATGGAAAAAGGCGATGAGTTGGCAAAGAAAAAGCTGGTGGAAGCGAACTTGCGATTAGTGGTGAGCATTGCAAAAAGATATGTAGGAAGAGGGATGCTCTTTTTGGATCTTATCCAGGAAGGAAACCTGGGGCTTATCAAAGCGGTAGAAAAGTTTGATTACACTAAAGGATATAAGTTCAGCACCTATGCCACCTGGTGGATACGTCAGGCGATTACCCGGGCTATCGCAGACCAGGCCCGAACAATCCGTATACCCGTGCATATGGTAGAGACCATTAATAAACTGATACGGGTTTCAAGACAGCTCCTTCAGGACCTGGGTCGGGAACCTCACCCCGAAGAAATTGCAAAAGAGATGGATATTACTGAGGAAAAAGTGCGGGAAATCCTAAAGATTGCCCAGGAACCCGTATCTCTAGAAACCCCAATAGGAGAAGAAGAAGACAGTCACTTAGGAGATTTTATCCCCGACGAAGATATCCCGGCGCCCGCGGATGCAGCTGCTTTTGCCCTGCTTAAAGAACAGCTGATTGAAGTACTGGATACCTTAACCCTTCGAGAACAAAAGGTATTGCGGCTTCGGTTCGGACTGGATGACGGCAGAGCCAGAACCTTAGAAGAAGTAGGCAAGGAATTTCAAGTCACCAGAGAGCGGATTCGGCAAATTGAAGCGAAGGCTCTTAGAAAACTTAGACATCCCAGTCGTAGTAAAAAGCTGAAAGATTATTTAGAATAAGCACAGCAGTAAATTAAATTCAAGCCAATAGCTTCCTAACCGAATCTATTGGTTTCTTTATAGTATAAATAAACGAATCAAGAAACTAATCAGGAAGCAGGAGGATCTATAATGGATTTAACCCCACGTCTTTTAAAAATCGCTCAGGAGATACGTCCTAAGGAAAGGGTTGGAGATATCGGCACAGATCATGGGTATCTTCCAATTTACCTAATTAAAAATCAAATTGCATCAACCGTTATTGCCACAGATATTAACCCGGAGCCCCTCTGCGCTGCAAGGAATAATATTAGAGCCCATGGTTTGGACGAGCATATTAAAACAAAATTAGGGGCAGGGACGGTTCCTTTAGAGGAAGAGGAGCTGGATGTAATTATTGTGGCGGGAATGGGCGGAAAACTGATCATTGAAATCTTGAAAAACAGCAGCCGGTTAAAAAAGTCTGTCAATCGGATGATATTACAGCCCATGCAGCAGCAATCGGAACTGCGATTGCACTTATCCATGGAAGGCTATCATATAGAAAAGGACTTACTGGTTCAGGAAGGCCGCAGAATATATGAAATTCTTGTAGTATCCCTGAAGACTGGTGGGAAATCAAAGGAACCTGAAGAAAGGAGCCCTTCTATTCCCGGACCGGAAACAGCGCGTATCGAAAAGCAGTATCCCAAATCTTTTGAAATTTATCAAAGTATGCAAATGGAACTGGGCTTTTTTTTCTTTGAAAATCCTAAAAGTCTTGCCGAGAAATTTTTGGATCTGCGGATTGACCAAATGGAAAAAATCATCCGGGAAACCGGGGGTAGAGATAGTGAAGCCGCGATTCGAATGAATGAAAGGGCGAAGATTAAGGCGGATAAGTTAAAGGAGGTTAAAGGATGTCTATAAAGGTAAAGGATATTATCGAACAGCTGGAAAGTATTGCACCGAAGACCTATGCAATGGAATGGGACCGGGTAGGCTTGCAAATCGGTTCAAAGAGTAAAGAAGTGCAGCGCATCATGGTTACCCTTGAAGTTAATGAAGGGGTAGTGCGGGAAGCCGTGGAAAAAGATGTAGACCTTATTATTTCTCATCATCCGTTAATTTTCAAACCCTTAGAGAATATTGACTTTGAAGAGCCTAAAGGAGCCATGATTCAAAAAATTATTCAACAGGATATTCAGATTTACGTCACCCATACAAATATGGATGTGGCCCCGGAAGGGCTGAATCAATATATTGCAGAAAAAATCGGGTTAAGGGAGATCGAATTGCTTGCCTCTTCCGATCTAAAGCCTTATTATAAATTTACGGTTTATGTACCGAAAACCCACAGGGAAAAAATAATTGATGCCATTCATAGTGGCGGTGGGGGACATATCGGCAGTTACAGTCACTGTACCTTTGGGACTTCGGGCATTGGAACGTTTAAACCGGGAACCGGTTCCAATCCATTTTTAGGGAAGAAAGATGCATTGGAAATGGTAGAGGAATATAAGGTCGAAACCATAGTGGAGCGAAAGGATATCCCAAGACTTATAAAAGAAGTGCAGCTGGCTCATCCCTATGAAGAGGTCGCTTATGATCTTTATCCATTGGAAATCCCACTGAAGAATGTGGGCCTGGGAAGGTTTGGAAAGCTCTCTAATACCCTGGGTTTGGAAGAATTTATCAGACATTTAAAAAAAATCCTGCAGCTAAAAGAAGTGCGGTTTGTGGGAGATTTGCAGCGGGATATAACCAATGTTGCCATTTTGAATGGGTCCGGGGGTGATTTTGTCGAGCAGGCAAGAAGGGTCGGCGCAGATTGTTACATTACTGGGGATCTAAAGTACCATGAGGCTCAGGATGCATCCGTGGGGGAAATGGCGATTTTGGATATCGGTCATTATGAAAGTGAAATTATTTTTCGGGAGTTTATTAAAAATAAACTGCAGGATCGATTTGAAGATTTGGAAATCCATCTGGCTGAAAATTTAAATAACCCTTTTAAAACCCTGTAATAAGGACGCCAGCTTTGACTTATTCGACATTCTATGGTATGATTTTGATGAAAATTAATGGAGCGAGTAAATCAGATGGTCGCGTTAGTCTTTGGCTAACGAGGAAAGTCCGAGCTCTATAGGGCAGGGTGCTGGGTAATTCCCAGTGGAGGCGACTCTAAGGAAAGTGCAACAGAAATATACCGCCTCTTATAGAGGTAAGGTTGGAATGGCGAGGTAAGAGCTCACCAGAGGCTAGGTGACTAGCCTGCTATGTAAACCCCACCTAGAGCAAGACCAAGTAGGGACTGAAAATGCGGCTGCCCGTCGTGTCCCGTGGTAGGTTGCTTGAACTTACTGGCAACAGTAAGTCTAGATAGATGACCATTTAATACAGAACTCGGCTTATAGATTTGCTCGCTATGTTTTTCTCAAAAACACCTTCTACTGAGGTGTTTTTTTTTGGGAAAATGCCAAATCATTTTCTTAAATAACTACATCGGGGGTATTTATATAATAATAAAGGTTTTCTACGGAGGATAGGGGGGATTTAAATGAGAGTTTTAAGCAGCTATAAAAAACACACATTTTCCCTTACACTTGTGGTAATTATAATCTTAACTTTGTTTACGGTAAGTTTCGGGCAAGAAGAGAGTCCAGATCCGTTTATTTACAGCATTCGTGTTGAAGGAATGGTGACCGCCGGCACAGCATCTCATATCCAGCGGGGAATAAAGATAGCGGAAGAAGAAGGTGCTGAGGCTTTGCTGATTCTTCTGAACACCCCAGGAGGCTTGGTGAATGCAACCCTTGATATTGTATCGAGTATGATCAATGCGGATGTTCCCATTGTCACATACGTATATCCCCAAGGAGGAATTGCAGCTTCTGCGGGAACCTTCATTTTATTAGCAGGACATCAAGCGGTTATGGCACCGGGAACAACAATTGGTGCTGCAATGCCGGTGACTATGAGTGCAGAAGGAGAAAGCACATCGGCAGATGACAAAGCCGTACAATTTTTAGCTGGGCATATCCGCAGTATTGCAGAATCCAGGAACCGTCCTGCTGATGTGGCAGAACGTTTCGTAATTGAAAATTTAACCTTAAGCGGAGACGAAGCGATCCAGTTGGAAATTATTGACGGAATAGTAGAGGATATACCTGCTCTGCTGGATAACCTGCAGGGATTTGAGGTAATGTTGCAGACTAAAGAGGTTATACTCAACACAGAAGGTGTGGAAGTTCTAGAAATTGAAAGAAGTACTAGGGACACTATAACTCATCTGATCAGTAACCCTCAAATCGCTTTTGTCCTCTTTATAGTAGGGTTTTACGGTTTAGTAATTGGATTTAATGCGCCGGAAACATTTTTTCCGGAGGTACTCGGAGCAATCGCTCTTATGTTGGCTTTTTATGGATTAGGGATGTTTGAAGTAAACGTTTTTGCAGCAATTATGATTCTATTAGGGATAGGATTGATCATTGCCGAGGCCTATACTCCCACTTATGGTGTCCTCGGTACTGGAGGAGTGATCAGTATGATTATTGGGATACTGTATTTACCTCTAGAACCCCTTGCTTCGGACCGTTGGCTGGCAGAATTTCGAACGATTGCCATTGGAGTTGGTATTATAGCATCGATTCTTTTGGTTATCATTGTAGCCGCTCTTTATCGATTAAAAAAATCAAAAGTGGTTCACGGTAAGGACGAATTTGCTGAAGTTACAGGAATCGTTAAAGAAGTCATAGATCCCGAAGGGTTGATAAAAGTGCATGGAGAGCTATGGCGAGCAAAAGCTCGGGACTCCGCTTCAATTCAGGAAGGAGAGAAGGTTCGAATTTTAAAAAGAGAAGGTATGGTATGTATTGTTGTGAAAGAAAATGAACAGGAAAAGAGCAGGGATAAATAATAGGAGAGGGTGATGAAATATGCCGGGTATCATTGAAAATCTGGAAAGTGTGGTTCCGATCATTGTTTTAATTATAATACTTTTACTCATTTTTAGGATGGCCATCAAGATTTTTCCGGAATATGAAAGAGGCGTACTGTTTCGTCTAGGCCGTTTGGTAGGGGTGCGAGGTCCGGGTTTAGTAATTATTATTCCTTTTATTGACCGAATTGAACGTATTTCCTTACGAATTGTCGTGGATAATGTACCACCCCAAGAAGTAATCACTCGGGATAATGTGACGTGCAAAGTGAATGCTGTGCTTTATTATCGTGTCACGGAACCGGATAAAGCCGTTGTGAATGTAGAAAAATTTTATGAAGCGACCAGTCAATTTGCTCAAACAACTATGCGAAGTGTTGTCGGTCAAGCTGACCTTGATGAACTGCTTTCCGAACGAGAGAAAATCAATAAAAAAATCCAGGAAATTGTTGATGAAGCCACAGATCCCTGGGGCATAAAAGCCACTGCAGTGGAACTTAGAGATGTGATCATACCTGAATCTATGCAGCGAGCCATCGCTCACCAAGCAGAGGCTGAACGTACGAGAAGAGCCGTAGTCATACAAGCAGAAGGAGAAAAACAAGCGGCGGTGAAAATTTCAGAAGCTGCGGAAATCCTTAGTCATCAGGAAGGTTCATTAACCTTGCGAACTTTACGCACCATCTCGGATATGAAAAACTCAGAAAGTACCACTATTCTGTTCCCATTTCCAATTGAGATGAGACGTCTCCTTCCGGACTTAGATAAAATCCTAAAAGAGTCGGAAAATTTTCAGAAACTGCAAAACCGAGGAGAATAATGAATGGAAAAAGGACCTATAGAGGCCCTTGAGTAACTATAAAATAGCGTTTGAACTAGCTGCCTTCAGAAAACCAAATGTTTATTTCTCTCTCAGCGCTCTCTGTAGAGTCGGAACCATGAATTAGGTTCCGTGTAGTATTATTTGCAAAATCTCCTCGGATCGTTCCCGGGATTGCCTTTTCCGGATTTTTATCGCCAATCATTAGGCGCATTACGGTAATGACGTTTTCCCCTTCGATAACCATTGCCATAACGGGGCCTTCCAAAATAAAGGATACCAGAGATTCAAAATAAGGGCGGCCTTTATGCTCTGTGTAATGAGCTTCTATGGTTTTGCGTTCCGGTTGTTTCAGTTCCGCTTTAATAAGTGTAAATCCCTTTTGTTCAATTCGGGAGATGATCTCGCCGATTAATCCCCGTTGTACGCCGTCGCTTTTAATCATAATAAATGTCCTTTCCACTTCTTTTCACCTCCAATACACCTAGGTTTAATTATACAAATACTCCAAAGATTCTGCAACAATTAAATAAATGATTACGAAAGAAAGGTATTCATAGATCCCGGGTATTTTAGATTTCCGTCAATAAAGTTCTGATCAATGGGTATAATATAAGATAGAGTAAAACTTTACTAATATGGAGGGTTGCATATGTTAAAAAAAGTTGCTAATATCGCAAGAGGTTTATCCGCAGATGCAGTGGAAAAAGCACAGTCCGGACATCCGGGTTTGCCGCTGGGTTGTGCTGAAATTGGAGCAGTATTGTATGGAGAAGTTCTAAACTATAACCCGAAAGACCCGGATTGGATCAACAGAGATCGTTTAATTCTTTCGGCAGGTCATGGGTCTATGCTGTTGTATTCTTACCTTTATCTCACCGGCTATGATGTTTCCATGGAAGATTTAAAAAACTTCCGGCAAGTGGACTCTAAAACTCCGGGACATCCCGAGCATGGAGATACCCCCGGGGTGGAAGCCACAACGGGACCTTTAGGACAAGGCTTTGCCAACGCAGTAGGAATGGCTATGTCAGAAAAACTTATGGCTGAAAAATTCAATCGTGATGCAATTAGTATTATTGATCATTATACTTATACCATTCTTGGAGACGGTTGCATGATGGAAGGGATTACCTCGGAAGCGGCATCCCTGGCAGGACACTTAGGTTTGGAAAAATTGATTGCTATTTATGATGATAATAAAATCTCCATCGGAGGCGGCACCGAAATCGCATTTACCGAATCCGTAGCGGATCGGTTTAAGGCTTATAATTGGCATGTGATCGAAAATGTTGACGGACATGATCTGGATCAGGTAAGACAAGTCATTAAAGAAGGAAAATCCAATAAAGAACAGCCCACACTGATCCTTGCTCGAACCCATATTGGTTATGGTGCTCCAAATAAACAGGGGACAGCGGAAGTCCATGGTTCCCCGTTAGGGCAAGAGGATCTTATCGGTATGAAAAAATATTTTGGTCTGCCGAAAGATGAAGAATTCTATGTATCCCCTGAGGTTGCCGAGTATTTTGAAGAACTTTCTCAGACAAATAAAATGAAATACGATGAATGGAAAGAATTATTTGATACCTGGACTTTAAAATATCCTGAACTAAAAAAAGAACTGAATCAGTATGTAAACGGTGAAACCCCTACAGAAGCATTGGAATTACTAAAAAATTATCCGAAGGAAAAAATGGGAAAAGACGCCACCAGAAGTTCTTCCGGTAAAATATTAAATCTCCTTGCGGATGAAATTCCGAACCTGATCGGTGGTTCTGCGGATTTGTCTCCTTCCACCAAAACGAATTTGAAAAATTATGGAGACATTCAAAAAAATCAATTTAACGGACGCAATATAGAGTTCGGGGTTCGGGAGCATGCCATGGCCGGGGTTGCCAATGGGATTTCCTTATACCGGGGATATAAACCTTTCATCTCAACCTTTTTAGTTTTTTCTGATTATATGCGACCATCCATTCGTATGGCTGCGATTATGAAACAACCGGTTCTATTTATTTTTACTCACGATTCCATTTACGTAGGTGAAGACGGACCTACCCACGAACCGATTGAGCAATTGGAATCTTTGCGGCTGATTCCGAATTTAAAAGTGCTGAGACCGGCAGATACGGAAGAGGTGGTACAAGCTTGGATTGAAGCATTGGAATACAAAGATGGACCTACCGCATTGATTTTAACTAGACAGGGAGTGCCTTTGATCGAAAATAAGAAAGATATTAAAGCATTTTCTAAAGGCGGATATATTGTTTCTGAGAACCCGGATGAAAAAGTCACGTTAATAGCCTCAGGCAGTGAAGTTTCGTTAGCCGTAGAGGTAAGAGAGATGCTAAAAAATCAGGGGATTTCTTCCCGGGTGGTTTCCGTACCGGATCGAAACACCTTTGAGCTGCAGTCAAAGTCCTATCTTGAAAAAGTGCTTGGAGATTCCACGCAGTTAAGAGTGTTGCTGGAAGCCGGGGTGAAAAACGGCTGGTACCGGTTCTTATCAGAAAAAGATCTGATGATAACCATGGAGTCCTATGGTGCCAGCGGTCCGGGAGATCAGGTAGCAGATAAATTCGGATTTGAGGCAAGGGGGATCACAGATAAAATTATTGAAAGAATTAAGGGGGAATAAGAATGACATTTAAAAAAGTACTGCTTTGCACAGACTTCTCTTTCGAATCCGATAGTCTGGTACAGTCATTGTACGAGCTGAAAGACCTTGGATTGGAAGAAGTGATTATTTTTAATGTGGTGGAAATAGATTCCGCAGGAAGCAATGCCCCCAGTTTTCAAAAACAAAAAAAAGAAGCGCTGAAAGCGGATCAGCGGGAGCTTGAAATGGAAGGGTTTAAAGTTACGATTGATATTAAAATCGGTTCTGCTGCTAAGGATATTGTAAAGAAGGCAGAGGAAGAGGACGTGGACCTGATACTGATCGGATCCCATGGGAAAGGTTTTATTAAACGGATCCTGTTGGGGAGTACAACATTTGATGTGGTTCGTTTAAGTAAAAAACCAGTATTGGTGGAAAAGTACGAAAGCGCAAGGAAAGAGGGCAATCGTCTTTTGGTCCAGGATAAATTTAAGAAAGTATTGCTACCGGTGGATTACTCCTCCCATGCAATGAATGTACTGGAAAAAGTAAAAGGAATGGCAAAAATACAGGAAATCCTTTTGGTCTCGGCGATTGAGTACAGCCAAACAGAAAAGGAATTAAACGAGGCCAAAGATAAACTGGAAAAACATTTGGGTAAAATCCGGATGGATCTATTCAATGCAGGTTTTTCCTCTAACTACATTATTAAAGAGGGAACAGCTTCTAAGAATATTTTAGAGGTCGCTGAGAATGAAGCCGTGGACTTAGTTATTCTTTCTAAAAGAGGAGAAGGGAAAATCAAGGAGCTGCTTATTGGGAGTACCGCCACCACTGTGGTAACCAACTCGAGAGTTCCAGTGCTTATTTTTCCCTCGATGGAGAACTAGGTAAAACCAAGATAAAAAAGAGGCGGAGACGCCTCTTTTTATTTCATAATTTCTATGGCACTTAACAGTTTGGGGATTACCTGTTTTTTTCGTGAGACCACACCGGGAATAAAGATCCCTTGTTCTTTGGAGATATTAAAAGCGGTTGAAATTAAATGAGGTTTATTTGAAGCATAAAGAATATAAGAGCCTTCTTTGAGTATGTCTGTTACCAGCAATAAAGTAATATCATGGTTATTCTTTTTATGAGTTTCCTCAATAAAGGTTAAAAAAGTTTTTTTCTGGCGGAATACCTCATCAATATCCAAGGTAAAGACTTGACTAATGCCGGCTATATGAAAATCCAAATTAAACTCTTTATAATCCTTATAAAAAATTTCCTCAACATTTTGGCCTTCTAAGGAAGTACCGGCTTTGAACATTTTCATGGCATATTTTTCTAGATCATAATTCAGGGTTTGGTTTAAAATTTTAGCGGCTCTCCGGTCAGTTTCCGTAGTCGTAGGAGATCGAAAAGACAGCGTGTCAGATAAAATTCCGGAAAGAAGGGCTCCGGCAATTGGTTTGGGTATATCCATCCCATGTTCCTGAAACATGGAGAATATTATTGTAGCCGTGCTGCCTACGGGATTATTTCGAAAGGAGATGGGCATTGAAGTGGAGATATCCCCTAATTTATGATGGTCAATGATTTCTATGATTTCGGATTCTTCTAATCCTACGGCACTCTGGGCATATTCATTGTGATCCACTAAAATGGTCTGCTTCTTTTTAGGATTGAGAATATGCTTTCGAGAAACGAACCCCAGAAATTTCTTGTCCCGATTGATTACCGGATAATTGCGGTAATGACTTTGGCTCATGGTTTCCCGAACATCGTCTAAATACTCCTCTTCACTGAACCGGATAATGTTGTTGGATCGCATAATTTTAGAGATGTAATTACATTGATCAATAACCCGGGTAGTATACAAAGAATCATAGGGTACGGAAATCATTGAGATGTTCTGTTCAAGGGCTTTTTTTAAAAACTTCTCCGGGACTTCCCGATTCCCGGTTACCACGATCAGTTGCACCTTGCAGGCAATGGCGTATTCAATGATATCATAGCGGTCTCCTACTATAATAATGTCTTCTTCCCCAAGGTGCCCCCTGATGGTTTTGTAATAGTCATCAATTACCGATACATTGCCCTTAAAATACTTTAAACCTTCAGATAGGAGCGTTCCCTCAAGATCAGCAAGGAGATTTTCCATGGAGGTTTCCAATTTTCTAAAATCTCCTGCAATAAGACTGACTGCAATATCTTTGATACTTACAATACCGAGAAATTCTTTTTCGTTATTTACAATGGCCAAGGTGGCTATTTTTTCATGGTCCATTAAATTATAGGCGGAAAGAATTGATGTATCGACGCTGATTCCCTGGGTTTTATGAAAATCAAGGTCCTGGACCTGCACCTTAACATCCTTGATGTTTTTTGGAGTTTCCAACTGAAAATAATCGAGGACAAAGCTGCTTTCTTTATTTATCGCCCCTAAAATACACGGTGTAGTTTTGTATCCCAAGCTATTTTTCAGATAGGATAGGGATATGGCCGACACTACAGAGTCGGTATCGGGATTTTTATGACCGAATATTAGAATAGACATAAGACCGCTCCTTTATTTATTAATAGAGATCAGAATAATGACTGCGCTCTGATCGCACTTTCATACAAACAATAAAATCGTGAAATATTTATCCAAAAGTACTTTAATGACCAGTATAAGGAAGTACCCCTATAATATATAGAAAGAAGAGTCAAGTCAATAGAGGGTTAAAAATACCGGGAAAATCCAAAGAAATGCCTAAGCTGTCTACAAACTAGTAAAAAAGTTTGTTATAATGATAAAGAGATAGATTCTAGGGTGTACCCAAAGAAAGGACTGTATTTATGGAAAAAGATATTCAAGAAATCATGTTTAGTGAAGAGGAAATTCAGCAAAAAGTCGAAGAACTTGGTAAATCCATTGAAAAGCACTATAGGAATCGAGAGAAAGATTTAGTGGTAATCGGAATATTAAAAGGGGCTAATGTGTTTTTAGGAGATTTGGTTCGGAAAATGAATATTCCACTATACATTGATTTCATGGCGGTGTCCAGTTACGGGCAGTCCACACAAAGTTCCGGCGTAGTAAAAATTGTCAAAGACCTTGATATGGAAGTGGAAAACAAGGACGTTTTAATTGTAGAGGATATCATTGATACAGGGTTAACATTACATTATCTTACGGAAAATCTGGGAACGAGAAAAGCGAACAGCATTAAAATTGTAACCCTTTTAAACAAAGAATATCGGAGAAAAGTGAAAATTCCTGTGGATTTCGTCGGTTTTGAAATTCCTGATGAGTTTATTGTAGGCTACGGTATTGATTATGCAGAAAAATATCGGAACCTTCCATATATTGCCACTCTAAAAAGAGAAGTGTATGAATAAAAAAAAAGGAGGTATGACCATGTCTGAGAAGAAAATGATTCCCGCAGCCTTATCCAATCGACACCTGCATTTAGCCCAAGAGCACATCGATTTATTATTCGGAGAGAATTATAATCTTTGCACATTGAAAGATTTATCACAACCGGGTCAATTTGCCTGTGAAGAGAAAGTAGATTTAATTGGACCGAAAGGTGAAATAAAAGGAATTCGAGTTCTGGGTCCGGCAAGACCGCAAACACAGATCGAAGTTTCCGTAAGTGACAGTTTTTTACTGGGAGTAAAGCCGCCAATACGCGACTCCGGTGACATCGATGACAGTCCAGGGGTTACCCTCAGAGGGCCTAAGGGAGAAGTACAGCTTGATAAGGGTGTGATCATTGCGGCAAGACATATCCATATGCATTCTTCAGATGCGGAAAAATACAACGTGAAGGATAAAGACCGGGTGAAGGTCAGAACTTCGGGAGAACGGGCTTTGATTTTTGAAAATGTTTTAGTCCGTGTGAGTCCTAAATACGCTCTGGAAATGCATTTAGATACTGACGAAGGAAATGCGGCCAATCTAAGAAACGGATCGTTAGTAGAGTTGATTACAGAATAAGGGAGGAAATAATATGAAATCCATAGAGAAATATATGGATCACACCGCGCTTAAAGCGGACACCCGATTAGCAGACATTGAAAAACTGGTTAAGGAAGCTAAAGAATATAATTTTTACGCAATCTGTGTTAATGGTTCGTACATTGAGACGGCGAAAGAACTCTTAAAGGATTCCGACGTAAAAATCGCCGCGGTAGTAGGTTTCCCCTTAGGGGCCTCCACAACAGAATCCAAAATTTTTGAAACGGAAGATGCCATTATGAAGGGAGCCGATGAGATTGACATGGTAATCAATATCGGGGCCCTTAAAGATGGCAGATATGGGTATGTGTTAAATGATATTAAAGCTTTGGTTGATGTGGCGAGGGGCAAGGCCATTGTAAAAGTCATTATTGAAACGGCTTTGCTCTCGGACGATGAAAAGATCAAGGTTTGTGAATTGGCGAAGGAAGCCGGGGCGCAGTTCGTCAAAACTTCTACAGGATTTAGTTCAGCAGGAGCCACCAAAGAGGATGTCGCTTTGATGAAAAAAACCGTAGGTCCGGATATCGAAGTAAAAGCTTCCGGGGGAATTCGGGATATGGCCAAGGCCAAGGAAGTAATTGCCGCAGGAGCCACGAGGATCGGAGCAAGTTCTACAGTAAATATTGTAAAAGAATTTCGCAGTGAGCAAAAAAGGGAATAGCCAACAAAAAAGTAAATTAATGAAGAACAGCATTAAATCAAAAAAGGATGGCCCTCATACTGAGGATCATCCTTTTTTGCACTCCTAAACCAGTAAGTTCAAAAGGCTGAGAGTGTTATCCGAAAAGCCTTTTTATCACTGCTATACATTAAATCGAAATAGAATGACATCTCCGTCTTTTACGATATAATCTTTGCCTTCCAGGCGGACCAATCCCTTTTCTTTAGCTGCCACCGGGCTGCCGGCAGCAATCAGATCTTCATAGGCAGTCACTTCCGCCCGAATAAAACCTCGTTCAAAATCCGTATGGATTTTTCCAGCGGCTTGAGGAGCTTTAGTGCCTTTTTTAATCGTCCATGCCCGGACCTCTTGAGGACCGGCAGTTAAATACGTAATAAGACCCAGTAGATCATAAGATGTTTGGATTAGCTTATCAAGGCCGGAAGAGCTCAATCCGAGATCCTCTAAAAACATGGCTTTTTCTTCTTCTTCCAATTCCGAGATTTCCTCTTCAATTTTTGCGCATACTTTAATCATCGCAGAACCTTCGGCATCTGCAATCTTCTGAAGAGTTTCAAGATAATCATTGCTGAGGGTATCATCGGATATATAATCCTCAGAGACATTCGCTACGTAGATTACAGGCTTTGAAGATAATAAATTCAGTTCG
Source organism: Clostridiales bacterium (assembly GCA_007120165.1). Taxonomy (GTDB): domain Bacteria; phylum Bacillota; class Clostridia; order Peptostreptococcales; family T1SED10-28; genus Isachenkonia. Next base: position 11,080 of record SKOH01000028.1, on the reverse strand, counting down.
CGTATTACCGACTCCTCTTTTTCAGTAAGGTCCATTTCCCGAACGGATTTACCGTTTTCAAGACTTTCTTTCACAGCTTCTAAAACTTTAATATCTTCCTGTAAGGATTTATCGGTTTTTGCCTGTTTTTTTGATCGTTCCATCTTTTTTTCGATGGTTTCAATATCTGAAAAAATCAGTTCCAAACTGATGGTTTCCACATCTCTTTCGGGATTCACGCTCCCATCCACATGAGTCACATCCGAGTCTTCAAAGCATCGTACCACGTGAAGGATTGCGGCTACTTCTCTAATATGGGATAAAAATTTATTTCCTAAACCCTCTCCTTTGCTGGCTCCTTTTACAAGGCCGGCAATATCATAAAAATTAATAGCCGTGGGGATTACGGATTTTGATTGATGCATTTCTTCCAGCACCTTTAACCGGCTATCCGGTACAGAAACTACACCGATATTCGGGTCGATGGTACAGAAGGGATAATTTGCAGATTGTGCTCCTGCTTTAGTAACGGCATTAAATAAAGTGCTTTTTCCTACGTTGGGCAATCCAACTATTCCTAGCTTCATAAAATCTTCCTTTCGTTTCAATAAAATTATTTAAAGATAAAATTATATTAGAATCATAGTCTTTCGGTAATTTAAAATCAAACCTATAAGATTATACCTTATAACCGATAAACCTACAACCGAAACTTCAAAACAATTGACTTTTCCTAAGCTCTTGCCTATAATGAAGGATGTGAATGGAATAGAAATTAAGGGGTTGTTATGATGAATCGAATAGCTTTTACAATTTTTGGAATAGACGTTGCCTGGTATGGAATCATCATTTCCATGGGAATGATTCTCGGAGTGGTAGTAGCAAGCATTCGAGCGAAGCGGGCAGGGTTACACTCTGATACTATAGTGGATATGTCTATTATTGTTATTCCTCTTGCGATAATAGGTGCAAGAGTGTATTACTTCATTTTTACTTACAATCCGGAAATCCACAGTCTTTTAAATGTTTTTGATTTCCGTTCCGGTGGATTAGCGATTCATGGAGGGTTGATCGGAGGCGTCCTCGGAGGGTATCTTTTTACGGTATATAAGAAAATAAACTTCTGGGAACTGGCAGATATCGTTGCTCCCAGTATTATCCTGGGTCAGGCCATCGGACGTTGGGGGAACTACGTAAATCAGGAGGCCCATGGGGGGCCTACTGATTTACCCTGGGCTATTGAAGTAAATGGACAGATGGTCCATCCAACCTTCTTATACGAGTCTCTATGGAATATCGGTGTTTTTATATTTTTGCTGTTATACTCGAAGCATAAAAAGGTAACCGGAGAAGTGTTTCTTCTTTATTTCGCCTTGTACTCAGTGGGACGGATATTCATTGAGGGACTTAGAACCGACAGTTTAATGATCGGCCAATTTCGTGTTGCTCAGCTGATCAGTGTAGCCATAATCCTGGCAGCCATAGGGATTCGACAGGTTTTAGTGAAGAAAAAAGCACAAAAATCATAAAAGACTGCCAAAAATGGCAGTTTTTTTAAATTTTTTTATTTTTTTTAAAAAAAAAGAAGGATTTTCATTGGAAAACAGCGAATACTTAAGTATAGAAAGGCTGTTTTCGATAGAAGATTAGAAAAGGAGATTATTATGAATTACACACATGAATCCGTATTGTTACAGGAATGTATTGAGGGACTTCAAATAAAGGAAAATGGAATTTACGTGGACGGTACCCTGGGGGGAGCAGGACATAGCATGGAAATTGTAAAAAGACTAAGCGAAAAGGGAATGTTGATTGGAATAGATCAGGACCTGCAGGCTTTGGATAATGCAAAAGATAAATTGCAGGCCTTTGAACAAAATGTACAATTGGTACATAACAACTTTAAAAATATTCACGAGGTTTTAGAAGCCTTAGGAGTAAATGAAATCGATGGAATGTTATTGGACCTTGGGGTTTCCTCGCATCAACTGGACACCGTTGAACGGGGTTTCTCATATATGCAGGATACCGAGTTGGATATGCGAATGGATACCAGCGCCGTACTTACTGCTAAAACTGTAGTAAATCAGTATAGTGAAGAAGAGCTCCATCGAATTATTAAGGAATACGGTGAAGAAAATTGGGCAAAAAGAATTGCCAGTTTTATTGTAGAAGAGCGAAAAGAAAAAGAAATCACCCGTAGTGAAGAGTTGGTTAGAATTATTAAACGGGCCATTCCGAAAAAAGCCCGGAACACCGGGCCGCATCCGGCTAAACGAACTTTTCAGGCGATAAGAATAGAAGTGAATAATGAACTGGGAATTATTGAAGATACCATCAAAGCCATTCTTCCCTATCTAAAAACAGAGGGAAGATTGGCAATTATTACTTTTCACTCTTTGGAAGACCGGATTGTCAAAAATACATATAAGGAACTTGCAAACTCCTGTATATGTCCCAAAGAGTTCCCGATATGTACTTGTGATAAACGTTCTGAAATTAAAATTATCACCCGAAAACCAATTCTTCCCAGCCAGGATGAATTAGAGAATAATCCGAGATCACGAAGTGCTAAGCTTCGGATTATGGAAAAACGATAAAAAGTGAGGTGAATGAGATGGAGGTCGCACGAGAAGAAATTTATTATCCGGAAGAAACAGATAAAAAACCGTCAAAATTTGATAAAAATAAACTACGTAAAAGCAAAAAGGGGAAAAGACTTCAAAAGCAAAGTCAGGAGATGCAGAAAAAATACCGTCGGGAGAAGCTGTTTTTTGGAACGATGATTTTGATAATTTCAATAATCTCATTAGGACTTTTATTACGTTACGTAATGATTACTGAAGCCCGACATGACATTCATCAACTGAATGCCGCAATTACAGACTTGAAGAATGATGAGCGGGCCCTAAGGGTAGAGGTTGAAAGTCTGGCCAGGTCCAATCGAGTGGAAGTTGAAGCTGCGGAACGTTTAGGCATGATATATCCGGATACCCGTGAAGTCAATTATATACAGGTGGACGCCGATGAGGTCAATCGAATTGCAAATCATTTAGAGGGACTGGATAATCAGGAAAGTCCAAATCAGGGATTTATAAAAAAAGCCAATGAGAATTTGCGTGAAATATTTTCCAGGGTAGAGGCCTTGTTTTAATAGTATTAAGGAGGAGCGTCATGAAGAAGGACCGACATCAAAAACCCACGAGATCTACCAGAACTCGTTTGATCATTATGTTTTTAACATTAACTGTTTGTATGTTTGGGCTTGTACTTCGATTAGGATGGCTTCAAGTAATTCGGGGTGAAGAGTTCCAACAGATGGCTCGGCGCCAGCAGACCAGTGATATAACCATTACCCCCAGCAGAGGGACGATTTATGATCGCAACGGAAAGGAGCTTGTATTAAGCGCCAGTACTAATGCGGTATATGCGAGTCCCGGCGAGATCATAAACAAGAAAGAAACCGCAAACCGTTTAGCAAATCTTTTGGAAATCGACGAAGGGGAACTGTTAGACCGGTTTAATAATGAGACGGCCCGGGTAATTACCTTGAAGCGCTGGGTAGATCGATCGATCGGAAAAGAAATTGAAAAAATTGGTTTTCGCGGTATATGGATAACGGATGACCATAAGCGACATTATCCCTATGGAAACTTTGCTTCGTATATACTCGGTCATACCAATGCGGATAATGATGGAGTTGCAGGGATTGAACTGCGATACGACAAACATCTGAGCGGCATTCCCGGAAGATGGATAAAAACTGTGGATCGCGATGGAAGACAACTCTCTTCATCCATGGAGGTTTACCATCCATCGGAGGAAGGCTTGGGAATAGTCCTGACTATTGATGAAGTTATTCAGCATATTACAGAAAAAGCGCTGGGTAGTGCCATGGAGATTCATAACCCTAAACGGGCGATGGCAGTGGTCATGAATGTTAAAACAGGAGAAATTTTAGCAATGGCCGCAAAACCGGATTATGATCCTAATAACCCACGGGAACCTTGGTCGGAGGAGGAAGAAGAAACGTTAAGCTCAATGACCTCCGAAGAACAGCTGGATTACTGGTACAGTATGTGGCGAAATCCTTTGATTAATGATACTTACGAACCCGGTTCCACTTTCAAAGCCATTACTGCGGCGGCAGCACTGGAAGAAGGCGCCGCAAGTTTAGATTCAGAATATTATTCTGACGGCTATATCAACGTAGGAGGCCCCCCTATTCGCAGCTGGAGATACTACGATCCCTTTGGACATCAAACCTTTTCCGAGGCTTACAGAAATTCTGATAATCCCGTATATGTAGAAATGTTACAGGCCTTAGGGGGAGAAGCTTTTTATGAGTATATTGAAGGTTTTGGATTCTTCGATTTGACAGGGATTGATCTTCCCGGAGAGACAGGATCCATTATTCCCAGTTTGGATCAGGTACAACCCAAGGGTCCTGAAGTATTCACCCGGGATTTAGCAACCATGTCCTTCGGACAGTCCTTTAATACCACACCATTACAGATTTTAACTGCTTATGCAGCAGCTGTGAATGATGGCATTCTAATGGAACCTCAAATTGTAAAAGAACTTTTGGATACGGAAGGTAATATCGTAGAAGAGGTAAAGCCCCGAAAAGTCCGCCAAGTTATATCAGCTAAAACTTCAGAAATAATCCGTCAAATATCCGAAGAGGCCATGCGGCTCGGCAATAGTCAAGCTTATGTCCCCGGGTATGGGGTGGGTGGAAAGACCGGAACCGCACAAAAGCTAATTGACGGACATTATCCTGCAGGGGTGGTTATTGGTTCTTTTGTTGGCGCCGCACCGATGGATGATCCGGAAATCGCGGTTATTACTATTGTGGATGAACCAAGGGGGGGGACCCTCTATGGCAATACCACAGCCGCACCCATTGCAGGTGAAATTTTTGCGGAAACTTTTCGGTATTTAGGAATTGAACCCAGTTATACTGAGGATGAAATGGATAAAATTGAGGAAGAGGAAGGTATCGAAGTCCCCAACATTCTAAACAAAACTTTAAAAGAGGCAAAAGCCTTACTATCTGATAGTGAACTGGATTATCTGGTGGTTAATGAAATTTTTGTCGAGGATGAATCGCTGGTAATCGAGTCCAGACCAGCACCGGGAGAAAAAGTGGAAAAAAATTCAACAATAAACATTCATATTGAACGAAGAGAGCAGGACGAGGAGCTTCTTATGCCGAATCTTGAAGGAATGAGTGTGCAGGAAGTAAAAAGGATACTGAACGCCATGGGTTTACAGCTTAAAGTACAAGGGGAAGGACGGGCTGTAAATCAGGACGTATTACCGGGCACAGCGGTAGTGAAAGAAACGGTTATTCTTGTGGAATTCCGATAAAATAAACTATTCCTCGCTAGTGGTGATGGGGAATAGTTTTCTGTTTTATTTTCTTTCCTCAGTATTCCTTTAAAGAAAGGCAAGGGCGGGTATTGCAGGAAATAAAGACTATATAGCCATAGATAACATTATCTAAAATCTGCTATAATGTAGTTGATTGTAATTTTTTAGGGACGTAAGCGTTAGTATTTCAATGTATGACTAGAACAGAAGGAGGATTAATTTGAACTTAACAATAAAAGAAATGATTAAAGCCACCAAGGGAAATTTGGTTCGTGGCGATCAATCCAGACTGATTAAAAATTTATCAATAGACAGTAGAACGATCTCCCAGAAGGATTTTTATCTGCCATTAACTGGAGAAAATTTCAACGGACATGAATTTATCACCCAAGCAATAGAAAAAAAAGCTTCCGGTATTTTTAAAGAAAAATCCTGGGAAATTTCCAATATAGATGAAATTCTTAAAAAAAATCCTGAAATTAATATCCTGGAGGTAGAAGATTCTTTACAGGCTCTTCAAAATCTAGGTCATTATAAACTAACCCGAACAAACCCAAAAGTCATTGGAATCACCGGAAGTGTAGGGAAAACAACCACAAAGGATATGATCAGCCAAATTCTCGGAGAGAGTTTTTCGATTCTAAAAACAAAAGGAAACTTCAATAATGAAGTGGGACTTCCATTGACCTTGTTAAACCTGGAAGAAAATCACGAAATGGCCGTACTCGAAATGGGAATGTCGGATCTTGGAGAAATCCAAAGATTGGTAGAAATCGCCCCTCCCAATATTGCTGTAATCACTAATATTGGGTCTGCCCATATTCAAAACCTGAAAACTAAGGAGAATATTTTACAGGCAAAAATGGAAATTGCCCGTAATCTTGAGGAAGGGGACATCCTTTTGTTAAACGGTGATGACCCTCTTTTGTGGGAGCTTAGAAAGCAGGACACCGTCTATCAGAAAGTGTATTATGGAATTCATAAACACAACGATTTTCATCCCGCGGAAATTATTGAAGAAGAGGATGGATGCATCTTTTATGTGGATCTGGACGGTAAAAGTACCGCCTTTCAATTAGGGATTCCGGGAAAACATCAAATAGCCAATGCCTTAGCGGCTATTTGGATCGGTTATTACTATGGTATGAAAGAAAGAGCCCTCCAAAAGGGTTTGGGAAAAGTTGTTATCAGCGATATGCGTTTTGAAACCCACAAAATTTCCGGGGCAAAGATAATTAATGATGCCTATAACGCCAGCCCGGAATCCATGGAGGCCTCTATTGCAGTTATCGAAAATATGAAGGGTTATCGACGGACATTAGTTCTTGGGGATGTATTAGAACTGGGAGATTATTCGGAAGAAGGGCACAGAAAAGTAGGCGCCTTTCTCGCAAAGGGAGATTTTTACCGATTAATAACTAAAGGAAAAGATTCGAAGTGGATAGGTCTGGAAGCGATTACGGAAGGGTTTCCTGCTGAACAAGTCTATCATGTAGTTTCAAACGAAGAAGCCGCTAAACTGCTGAACGAAGATCTGTCACCCCGGGATTTGGTGCTGATTAAAGGATCAAGAGGGATGCAGATGGAACAGATTATTGAATATATTAAGAGAGGACGAAAACTGGATGTTTAATTACACACAAATTATCATAACCTTAGTTTTAAGTTTTATTATTGCTGCATTGTTGGGACCGGTAATGATTCCTTTACTGAAGCGGATTAAAGCAGGGCAAAGTATACGGGAAGAAGGTCCTGAGAGTCACTATTCGAAGTCAGGAACTCCCACCATTGGAGGAATCATTATTATATTGGGGACGATTATTGCTGCATTAATTATGGGAGGCAGCAGTCGGGAAATGTGGATTTTGATATTTTCCCTTACGGCTTTCGGTCTGATTGGATTTATTGACGATTTTATAAAAGTGGTACTAAAACGCAACCTCGGTCTAAGGGCTTATCAGAAAATCATCATGCAATTCCTTGCAGCGCTTTTAGTTGTTCTGTTTCATCTACAAACCTCGGGAAGCACATTTGTGCTGATTCCCTTTATTAAAGAAAGTGTTCAGATTGGTAATTTTATTATTCCAGAGTATTTGGATTTGGGAGCTTTTTACATACCTTTTATGATTTTTGTAATCATTGCTACCGTTAACAGTGTCAATCTTACTGACGGTTTGGATGGGTTAGCTTCTGGGGTATCTGCAGTTGTGGCAATTTTTTTCGCACTGTTTGCCGTAAGTCTGGGATTTATCACTGCAGGAATTTTCAGTGGTGCTATTGCGGGAGCCTGTTTAGGCTTTTTAATAGTTAATGCGAATCCAGCAAAGGTCTTTATGGGGGATACCGGTTCCTTAGCCCTAGGGGGAGGAATAGTTGCGGTAGCTTTATTGACAGAGAGTGTTTTATTGATTCCCATCGTAGGAGGCATCTTTTTTTTAGAGTCTCTTTCGGTTATTATTCAAGTAATCTCTTTTAAACTAACCGGAAAAAGGGTATTCAAAATGAGCCCAATTCATCATCACTTTGAGATGATTGGATGGAAAGAAACTAAAGTTGTGGCGGTATTTTGGACAGCTACCACATTATTAGCGGTATTCGCAGTTTTCATAATTCGATGAACAGTATTTAATACTTAAGATTTGGAGATAAACAGGATTAAATATGAAACAGGGGTGAGGACTATGATTTTGGAAAATAAAAAAGTATTGGTCGTAGGCTTGGCAACAACCGGAGTTCCGCTAGTAGAGGTATTGAAAAAATTAGGGGCAGAAGTAATGATCACCGATACGAAAACGGAGGAAGAATTAAGTGAAACCATAAAAACGTTAAAGCTAAAGAAAGAAGAACTGCTTCTAGGTCGTCAAATGAATAATTTAGATCAAGGGGGAAATCCGGAGCTTGTGATCGTCTCCCCGGGAGTGCCGATGGAAATTCCCCTGATTTTGGATGCAAAGAAAAAAGGAATAACCGTAATTGGTGAAATTGAATTAGCTTATCAGTTAATGCGCGGGCGATTGGTGGCGATAACCGGAACAAATGGAAAGACTACTACTACGGCTCTGACAGGAGAAATTTTCAAACAAGAAAAACCCCGTACCCATGTAGTGGGAAATATTGGCGTGGCAATGATTTCTAAAGTATTAGAATCTACGGAGGAAGATTATTTTATTACCGAAGTCAGCAGTTTTCAACTTGAGAGTGTGGAAAAATTCAAACCGGAAGTGGCTGCCATTCTGAATCTGACACCGGATCATTTAAATCGACACAAAACCATGGACAATTATACTCACTGCAAATTAAATATTTTTAAAAATCAAGGGCCTGAGGACAAAGCGGTAATCAATTATGATGATCCGATATTACGAGAGGTAACCCGGGATTTGACTGGACAGAAAATTTACTTTAGCAGAAAAAAGGCTTTAGCAGAAGGGATTTTCGTTAAAAACGGAATCATTACCATAAGAACAAAAGATCAGGAAATTAAGGTTTTAGATACCGATCGTTTAAAAATCCTAGGGGAGCATAATGTGGAAAATGCCCTTGCAGCCACAGCTATTGCATGGTCTATGGGTATTGGAACTGACAGTATTAAAAAGGGCCTGGAAGGTTTCCAGGGGGTAGAACATCGAATGGAAATTTGCGGAGAAGTTAACGGAATTACTTTTATTAATGATTCAAAGGGTACAAACCCTGATGCCTCAATTAAAGCAGTGGAAGCGGTAAAAGATCCGATCATTCTGTTGGCCGGAGGGATGGATAAAGGCAGTGATTTTAACGAACTCCTTGACCTTTTCCCGGGAAGAGTGAAACAGTTAGTACTGTATGGAGAGACGGCTTCTATTATTGAAAAAACTGCCCATGAGAAAAATTTTAAAAATACCAAAATCCTGAAAGACTTAGAACAGGCAGTCAGTTTTGCATTTGATAAAGGCGAGGCTGGAGATGTTATACTCTTATCTCCTGCATGTGCCAGTTGGGATATGTATAAAAGTTATGAACAACGAGGCCGGCATTTTAAGGAGCTTTATGAAATGTTAAGGAGGAAGTATGATGATTAAAAAAAATGCAACGGATCTAACCATTGTCTTTGCCGTTGCAAGTTTAGTAGCTATTGGGATCATCATGGTCTTTAGTGCCAGTTATACTTATTCCTTGGTTCAGTACAATGACGGTCTGCATTATTTGAAACGAATGGCTATGTGGACGGTACTGGGTAGTATTGGAATGTTCATGGCTTCAAAAATCAAATATATTGTTTGGAAACGGTGGTCAAAGTTTATTTTAATTGTAAGCATTGTTGCTTTACTTTTGCTGTTTACCCCGCTTGGAATCACTGTAAAAGGGGCTACTCGGTGGCTTGGCGCCGGTCCCATAAGAGTTATGCCTTCAGAGATTGCAAAGCTGGCCATCATAATATTTCTAGCAGCATCTATTGAAAACAAAGGAAAGGGTATAAAGAAATTTTTCACCGGCATACTTCCTTATATGGTCTTAGGCGGCATATTTTTTTATTTGATTAACAAACAGCCGGATTTTAGCACGGCGGTTGTGGTGGTAGCCATTATGGTTACCATGATATTTATCGGTGGGATGAAGGTTTCTCACTTTATATTTCTGGCAGGTTCCGTAACCGCCGGCATGGTTTTTATGTTGTATCAACTGGTTTTTGTTGCGGAAAGAGCTAATTATCGAACGGACAGACTCATGACTTTTATAGACCCCTGGGCATATGCTCAAGGGGATGGGTATCAAATTATACAGTCTTTATATGCCCTTGGAGCAGGAGGCATTCTTGGTAAAGGCCTTGGAAAAAGCGTACAAAAACATTTGTATCTGCCGGAGCCGCAGAATGATTTTATCTTTTCTGTAATCGGTGAAGAATTAGGATTTGTCGGGGGACTGGTAGTCATGCTGCTGTTTATGCTTCTGATTTGGAAGGGTGTTAAGATCGCCATGAATGCTCCGGATCTTTTTAGTTCTTTAGTAGCTACCGGTATTGTTGCCATGATTTCCGTACAAGTGATTATAAATATTGCGGTAACCACATCATCCATGCCTGTTACCGGTATGCCCTTACCCTTTATAAGTTATGGGGGAAGTTCATTATTAATTTTTATGGCTGCAATGGGTATACTAATTAACATTTCTAAATACTGTGATTTTACTAAAGGAGGCGCAAAATGAAAGTGATAATTAGCGGAGGTGGCACCGGTGGACACATCTACCCGGCCCTGGCCATTGCCGATACCATAAAAGCAAAAAATCCTGATGCACAAATTTTGTTTATCGGAACAAAAGAGGGATTGGAAAGCGAAATCATTCCGAAGTATGGTTATCCAATAGAATTTATTACAGTAGGATACCTGAAGCGCAAGATCTCTTTCCATAATATCAGGAGTGGTTTTAAATTACTAAAAGGTTTAATGCAGTCAAATAAAATTCTTAAGAATTTCTCGCCGGATGTCGTGATCGGCACCGGGGGATTTGTAAGCGGCCCAATCGTTTATAGCGCAGCCTTAAAAAAAATCCCAACGATGCTTCATGAACAAAATGTATACCCGGGTTTAACAAATAAGATCCTTGGAAAAAAAGTGGATATTATTGCCATCAGTTTTGAAGACTCGAAAAAATACTTTGTTCATCCAAGGGAAATAGCACTAACCGGGAACCCGATCCGAAAGGCCTTCCGGGAACCCTATACGATCTCAAATAAGGGTGAAAAAAG
>SKOH01000091.1 GCA_007120165.1 Clostridiales bacterium | reverse complement strand
TATCCCTATCCGAGAGGATATACCACTGTGAAGCCTGTGGAATTATTCTCGATAGGGATTATAATGCAAGCATCAACATCAAAAATGAAGGGATGCGCATGACATTGGCGTAACCTGAACATAAAAACCGTGGGGCACACGGGGTTAGCTCGCTTATGCTGTAGCCGGTAGGTTACTCGAACGAGAAGCCCCCACTTCTATAAGTGGTGGGAGTATGTCACTGATTTATATTCTCAGTGAATGTTTAAAGAATTATATTTCGGGTAACTAAAGAAATAGGTTGTAAAAATACTGGGTACGCCCAGGATCCTATAAAAAAATATTTAAAGGAGGCGTTACAGTGAAAGTATTAATACCGATTTACTCAATGTACGGACACATTTATAAAATGGCCCAGGCGGTGAAAGAAGGAGTAGAAAAAGTAGAAGGCATGGAAGGCGTGATCATGCGGGTGCCGGAAACATTACCCGAGGATGTGATTGAAAAAATGGGAGCCTCGGAAGCAAAGGAAGAAATTGATAAACTTCCCGTGGTTACTCCGGAAGACTTAGCCGATGCGGATGCGATTATATTCGGTACCCCCACCCGATTTGGAAATATGATCGGGCAGATGCGGCAGTTCCTGGACTCTACCGGAGGTCTTTGGGCGGAAGGTAAACTTGTCGGAAAGGTAGGGGGCGTATTTACAAGCTCTGCTACACAGCACGGCGGACAGGAATCCACAATCCTCACTTTCCATGTGACCATGCTTCACCAGGGTATGATCATTGCCGGCCTGCCCTATGCTTTTGAGGGACAAACCACCATGGATGAAATCACCGGAGGATCTCCCTATGGTGCCGCCACTATCGCCGATGGCGACGGATCCAGAATGCCTACGGAAAATGAACTGAACGGTGCGCGCCACCAAGGAAAATACATTGCAGGGATTGCAAAAAAACTGAACAGCTAATAAAAAAATCAGAAAAAAGGGATGCAGAAACTGCCCCCTTTTTTTAATGCCCGAATTTTTTAACCCCAGTGCCGGTAAGTTTCCCGTCGCTTATAGCTTTTTTTCTTCTTTTAACTCTTTTAATGCATTTTTAACTGCAATTTTTATTACGAAATACAGTATTACTGCAGGAATCGCTATATACAAAGGGATAATAAGGATAGTTAAAAAAGCAAATTCCATATAAATCCAGCTCCTTTCAAATTAGGCTTTACCTGCTAAGGCATTATTCTTTTATTCGCCAGGGCCCTCCACCCCGGTAATGAAACTCCAGCTCTTCCGGAAGCTGAATCCAGATAATCGCTCCTTCTCTGGGAATAAAGCCGATGTTTTGATAACTCGGTATCTTTTCCTGCAGTTCCCGATCAAAATGAAGGGCCAACTTGGGAGGGTGGAAATTATATAAGTTAATTTCCGTGGTGGGAATTGTGCTGTAAAGCTCATTACTGGCTACAGACCAGTCCCAGGGCTCAAAATGGTGACCGATATTATAAGTATCGATGTAAATACGTTGAGTAAACTGGGTAATAACCACCTGATCCACGGTATCGGTGATTTCAATAATCAGCGGATTGCTGAAATTATGTCCGTACTCAGGAGAACGGATCCCTAATGGTGCATCCGTTGAAAAATCCTCAATATCCAAAGGAATTTCGGTCACATGTATTTTTTGTAAAAAATCATCCTGCTCTAAATCCAATAAACTGCGGTTTTCATAATCCACCAATACCTCTTCAAAGTAAAAATGGGGGATATCTAATGGCTCTTCTCTTTCCGATGCATCCTCTACAATAAATCCTGCCGCAATCGGGGAGCTTAATAACAACGCCCCGTAAATTAGCATTAGGCCTATGGAAAGTTTTTTAGGTGTTCGGCTTCCGATAAAACGAAAACTTACAATCGCCACCGTTCCGAACAATAGAAATACCACTAAATAAATGAGTAAAAAATTAATATTAAACATTAACGGTTCACCTCCATGTTCTTCACTGCCAGGTAGCTGAGGCCGTAAAGTGCGGCTATGGTAAGTAAGACTTTGGCCAGCCAGATGAAAAAGCGGCTTTCATTAAGATAAAAGCGAAATACCGTGGAAATATCCAGTGATACCGGGCCTTGAATGGAGTAGGAAACCAATATGCTGCCCAGGATCCACACCACCGCTGTCAGCAGAAGGCCGAGAAAAAAGCGGGAGCGATAGCGGGAACGAAGAATCCCCACCAGATAACCGACAGTACCGAAAATAAGAAAATACAGGGTACCGGTAAACCACAGGGTAAGGTAATTTGATATCCCGATGGATGCATAGAGGGAATGAAGCATGAAATTCCCGACAAAAAGGCTTCCAAACACCTGGATAAGGAAGCCGGAGAATAAAGTAAGCAAGCCGGCTGTCAGCGCATATATTTCCAGCACCGCAATATCAGAGAAATAAGCAGTAAAATTGTTGGAGACCATATAATACTGACGGGATTTTTCTTCTCCAAAGGAAAATCCCTGTAGGATCATCCAGAAAATCGTCATTACATAAAGAGGGGCGACAGAAAAGTTTCGATAGCTCATATCAAAGTAGTCTCCTCCGGTTAAATACCCCATACCGCTGCTGGAGGAGATCAGATAACCGATCAAATGAAGGATCATTAGAAACAGGAAGGCATTGATATTGTGATATAGTTTGTCTTTGGTCTGTATCAGTGCAATGGATAACTGGCTTTCCTTACGAATCATAGAGTTCATTAATACCGCCTCCTTCGCGCCGGGTAAGGTGAGTGAAACTTCCCTCGGGGCTGATACCCTGAAGGGTAAGCCTGCTTCTTAGCTTCTCAGATAAATCCAAAAGCTCATAAGCTTCCTTATCTACGACAATACGGCGAAGACCCTCACCGAAATTCTTCCCTTCATAAACCTTCAGACGCTTCTCCACCAGTTCAATAATGTCCGGGGGTCCCTGAAGGGCGATTAGCAGGGATTCAAATACTTCCAACCCGTCATGCTTTAACACTTTTCCTTCATGAATAAACAAAATGTCCTCCAAAATCGGTTCCATTTCACCAAGATAATGACTGGAAATTAAAATAATTCTCGGAGCTTTCACATAATCCTTTAGAATAAGCTGATATAAGTCTGTCCGTACTCCGGGGTCCATGCCGTCAGCGGGTTCGTCCAAAAGAGTAATCGGTGCTCTTGCCGACAGGCCCAGGATCAATCGAAAGGTGGCCCTGACTCCCTTAGAAAGGGTTTTATATTTTGCATTCTGCTGCAGGTTGAAATATTTTAATAGCCCCATGGCCAGTTTGACATCGAAGTTTCGGTAAAAGCGGCTATAGGAATCGATAAGCTCTTTAAGTGTAGCCCCGGGATAAAACTCCATGGATTCATCCACCAGAATCACGTTTTGGGCGGCGATGATGTTTTGAAAGGCCGGCTGGTCAAAGACATACGCGTTGCCGCCACTGGGTTTTAAAAACCCGGCTAAGGATTTAAACAGGGTGGTTTTTCCTGCGCCGTTTACCCCGATCACTCCGGTAATGCTGGGACCGCTTATTTCAAAACTGCATTCCTCCAGTGCCCGGGTACCGTTAAAAAATTTAGTCAGTGATTCACATCGGATCATTGATGATTTTCCCCCTTTTTTGTCTTATTCTGTACCTGGCTTTGAACAGGTCTTTGTCCATTCATTGGTGCACTCTTTTCCAACTCGGATGCCTCCGTTTTCCGCATTTCCTTTTTTAACATACGGATCAGTTCTTCTTCTGAAACTTCCAGCAGTTTAGCCTCTGCCGCTAAATCCCGGATCTGCTCGGTGATTACTTCATTTTTATGTTCCTTTTGTAGAATTTTCAGCGCATCGATGGATACGAACATCCCAAGACCCCGCTTTTTATATACAATTTCTTTATCCACCAAAATATTTAATCCTTTCAAGGCCGTTGCCGGATTTATGCCGAAAATCTCTGAAAGCCTGTACTGTGAGTAAATTTTTTCCTCCGGCTTTACCCTGCCGGCCAAGATCTCGTTTTCCAGCCAGACAGCCAGCTGAACATAGATGGGTTCCGAGCCTTCCAATTGTTTCAAATTTCCTCCTCCTTTCTTAATGAAAGCTACTAAGTTAGTGTTGTAACTTAGTATATCTGAAACGAATTGCTCTGTCAAGAAAAAATGTAAGGTGAAAGGAAACCGGCATAAAATAAAGAATTCTCGTTAATAATAATATTGTTAATTTTTTCAATTTAGGGGTATAATTAGTACAGAGTGTTTGTGAGTTTAATGGAGGTAAAACATGAAAAATCAACCAACCACCGTAAAATTAAGAACCCAAAAACCCAAAGGGTTACTGGTCGCCATAGGAGGCAACGAAGATAAGAAGCACGAACTGCAGATTTTATCCACAGTTTTGTCCTTAGCCAAAATTAAAACAAAAAAGATTGAAATCATCACCTCTGCCAGCAATTATCCCAAAGAGGCCAGTAAAGCCTATTACAAAGCCTTTACCAGAGACCCGGATCATCGGGTAGGAATAATGCATATCACAACTCGGGAACAAGCCTCCGATGTCCGCCTGCTTGAAAGAATAACCGCAGCGGACATCGTTTTTTTTACAGGAGGGGATCAGCTGCGCATCACCAGTGTATTAGGAGGCTCTGTGATCGAAAAGGAAATTATCAGGAAGTATAAGGAGGAATACTGCGTGATTGCCGGTTCCAGTGCCGGAGCCAGCGTGATGTCCAAAACCATGATTGTGGGAGGGGACAGCAGTGAAGCCCTACGAAAGGGTTCCATGGGGGTGTCCACCGGCATGGGGCTGATTGATCACGTGGTAATTGATACCCATTTTGTGGAACGGGGACGATTCAGCCGATTAATGGAGATCGTCAGTATGAACCCGAACAACACCGGCATCGGCCTCGGAGAAGATGCAGGAATTATTGTAGAGGACGGCTGCATTTTACGGGCGATCGGCAGTGGAATTACCGTGATTATTGACGGGGAGGACCAAAAATATACGAATGTGGCCCATATCGCTTCGGAAGAGGCGATTGCTATTGAAAACCTGAAAATTCATACCATCGTCCATGGTTACGGCTACAATTTATCGAACAAAAAATATCTGAAACCCGAGGATCTGATGAAAATGGATCTTGGGGAAGGAGAGGAATAAGAAAATGAAAATAAAAGAAATGCGCGCCCTTCGGGGACCAAATTACTACAGTCGACATCCGGTGATTTTTATGCAGCTGGATCTGTTGGAGCTGGAGGAAAAACCCACGGATATGGTGCCCAACTGCAGGGAACTGATTGCTGAAATGCTGCCGAGCATGTATCAGCATAAATGCTCTCCCGGTGTAATCGGAGGCTTTTATGAACGGATAGTCCGGGGAACCTGGGCCGGTCATGTGGTAGAACATGTGGCCCTGGAGCTACAATGTCTTTCCGGCTACGAAGTAGCCTTCGGAAAAACCTTTGGCACTGAGGAAACCGGGGTTTATAATCTGGTTTTCCGATACTTAGATGAAAATGTAGGGCTCCGGGCGGGAGAGATGGCGGTACACATCGTGGAAGAGCTGTTTGAAGGAAGAACCAGTAATATTGCGCCGCTGCTTGTGGAACTCAAAAATATCGGGGAGTATAGTTTAATGGGCCCCTCTACCCAGGCAATTGTGGATGAAGCCAGTAAACGGGGTATTTCTCATATCCGTTTAAATGAAGACTCTTATGTGCAGCTGGGAGAGGGGAAATATCAGCGAAGAATCCAGGCAACCATGATGGATAACACCTCCGCCCTCGGAGTGGAAATTGCCGACGATAAAGAGCGTACGAAAACGCTGTTGTCCTCCATGGGAATTCCGGTACCGGAAGGTGTTACCGTGTATACGGTGAAAGAAGCCATAGCGGCCGCTAAGTCCATCGGCTATCCTGTGGTGGTCAAGCCGCTGGTTGGAAATCATGGACGGGGTATCAGCACCAACTTAAAGGATGAAGAGGAACTGAAAATAGCTTTTGAAACCGCCAGGAAAATTTCCTCTTACGTACTGGTGGAGAATTTTCTGGACGGTTTTGATTATCGAATGCTTGTGATCGATGGAAAATTTGTTGCGGCCTCCTTACGGGAGCCGGCTTTCGTAATAGGAAACGGGGAAGATACCATACAGGAACTCGTCGATAAAATCAACGAGGACCCTGAACGGGGCATCGGCCATGAGAAAAATCTGACGCAGATCACCATTGATTTAATGACACTGCAGCGTCTTAAAATCCAGGAACTCACCTCCGACAGCATATTGGAGGCAGGCAGAAAAGTATATATTAAGTCCACAGCAAATATCAGTTCCGGCGGTACGGCCCTGGATGTTACAGAAGAAGTGCATCCGCTGAACCGTTTAATGGCGGAGAGGATTTCCAGAATCATCGACCTTAATGTGATCGGGATCGACATTGTTGCCAATAGCTTAGATAAACCGCTTCAAAAGGAAACTGCAGGAATTATAGAAGTAAATGCGGCCCCGGGTTTTCGAATGCATTTAAACCCCACAGCCGGCACGCCAAGAAACATCGCTGCACCCGTGGTCGATATGCTCTTTCCACCAGGTGCCAAACATAGTATACCCATTGTGGCAGTAACGGGAACCAATGGAAAAACCACCACCATAAGGCTGATTTCTCATATTTTAGGCCTGAACGGAGCCACCGTCGGAGTGACCTCGACGGATGCGGTAGTCATTGATAATATCCCGATTATAACCGGAGATTTCAGCGGCCCGGAAGGGTCGAAGATGGTAATGAAGGATTCCACCATTGATCATGCGGTACTGGAAGTAGCAAGAGGCGGAATTCTTCGCCGGGGACTCGGTTTTAAGGAAAGTGATGTAGGGGTCTTACTGAATATTTCATCGGATCATTTAGGAGAAGGGGGAATTGACACCATTGAGGAACTTACCCGGCTAAAGTCCACCGTTACCGAAGCGGTAAAATCCACAGGTTTTGCGGTTTTTAATGCCGATGATCCCCGTGTGCTGTCCTGCATGGAAAAAACGAAGGCGAGACCGGTACTGTTTTCCAAGGATTCCAAGAATCCGGCCCTGAAGCCGAATATTGAAAAAGGGAACTTGAATGTGACCATCAAAGACGGCACGATCATCATTCAGCATAAAGGATGGACCTCAACCGTAGCCGATGTTATGGAAATACCGATCACTTTTGGCGGAAAAGCAGCCTTTAATATTGAAAATGTTATGGCCTCCGTGGCGGTAGCCGCCTCTCTTGGCCTGAATGAAACCCGAATTCGCGCCGGACTGGTGAGCTTCAGCCCATCCCTTGGACAATCTCCGGGAAGAATGAACATTATTGAAATGAAGGATTTCAAAGTCCTGATCGACTATGGACACAATACCGG
>SKOH01000078.1 GCA_007120165.1 Clostridiales bacterium | reverse complement strand
GTACGAAGCAAACATGGAGATTCCCACTTGGGTCATGTATTTGAAGACGGTCCGGAACCTACCGGGCTGAGATACTGCATGAATTCGGCAGCCCTTCGCTTTATTCCTAAGGAAGAGTTGAGAAATGAAGGTTATGAACAGTTCGAGAGTTTATTTGAAAATTGATTTGTATGATCAGGACCATTCAAGACCATTCAAAACCATTCAAAACCATTCAGATCCATTGGATGGTCTTTTTTTTATGGGATTTATCCGAGGCAAAAAAATGACAGTAAGACACTCTCAATCTCATCGTCGTGTTATAATTATCAATAGAGCTATATAAAAAGCGAAGTTACAAGTCAGAAGACTAATTAATATAAACAAAATCTTGGGAGGACTGAAGGTGGATAAAAAATCACAAGGGAATGAACCAAATAAAAGTTTTCTATCTTCTATTAAAACAAAGTGGATTCCATGTTTTCTAATGGTCTGGCTTATCGCAGGGGCTGGTTGGGCTTATGGAGAAAATGAGGAAATTACCCTTCAACTTCGTTGGGATCATCAGTTTCAATTTGCCGGTTATTATGCGGCCCTTTGGGAAGGGTATTATGAGGATGCAGGATTTAATGTTAGGATCCTCAGCGGCTATGATGATAATGGAGAGGTAATCTCCGCACCAAGGGAAGTAGGGGAAGGATCTGCGGATTTTGGAATTGGAGCCTCGGATATTATTACCTATCAGGAAGAGGGATACGAGTTTACTGTGGTTGCTTCAATTTTTCAGCGAAGCCCGGTGGAATTTTATATGTTGGAAGAGACACCCTATCAAAGTTTGGTAGACCTTATGGACCTGGAAGTAGGCCGGAGGGAAGATGATTTGCTCGACATTGAACTTCAGGCTATGCTGGTCCAGGAAGGGATGGACCCGGAGTTGATTCCTCGGATCCCCGGGGATTATGATTTTTCCATTGAGGATCTTACCTCAGGGCGCTTTGATTTGATACCCGGTTATTTGGGGACCATACCCTATCAGGGGGAGATGCAGGGAGTTGGCCTGGAAAAGCTCATCCCAATTGAATATGGAATCGATTTTTACGGAGACAGTCTCTTTACTACTCAGGAATATGCCTTGGCTAATCCCGAGAGGGTAAATGAGTTTAGAAAAGCCAGTTTAAAGGGATGGGAATATGCCTTTGAAAATCCCGACGTGATTATTGATCAGATGCTTGTTCATTTCCATGAATCTGAAAGGATGTCCTCGGAAGAATATTTAGCCTATAATCAATACCAGAAAGATCAGGTTTTGGAATATACCCTATATCCCATTGTTTCTCTGGGCAACATTAATCCTTACAGATGGGAAGAGATGGAAAGGTTTTTAGTTGAACTTGGCGTGATCGAAGCAAGAAGCAGTTTTGATCATTTCATTTTCGATTACGGAGGAATTCTTCAACGTCAGCGGGAGCGGATGATCAGTATGTTAATAGCGGTTTCCATAGGGCTAAGTATGGCTACGGTGATATTTGTGGTTTATTATATTGCTTCAAAAAAAACCATGGGGAAACTTCAGGTAATTGTGGCGGATACCTTGAGGGAAAATCGGAAGCAGGAAGGTGTTATTCTGTATCAGTCCCGTCTGGCAGCTATGGGAGAAATGATTGGACATATTGCCCATCAATGGAGGCAGCCTTTGAACCAGCTGAATCTGATGATTACGAATTTGGAAGATGCCCATCGGGACCAGGAACTTGAAAGGGAAGACATGGAGAGTTTTACGGAACGATCGCAGAAATTGATTTACAGAATGTCTGAAACCATTGATGATTTTAGATATTTTTTTAAACCCCAAAAAGAAAAAGAGGTCTTTGATGTGAGGAATCTGATTCACAGCACTTTAGAACTATTAAAAGACTCTTTGCATCTAAGAGATATTACAATTGAAGTAAAGGAAAATGAGAAGAATCCAGTCAAGTCCCGCAAGGACGGGTTCAAAGTAAAGGGGTATGGAAATTATTTTTCCCAGGGAATCTTTAATGTGGTTCATAATGCCATTGATTCCGTTCAAAAAGAAGAAAAAATCCACCGCCGAATTCGCATTGAGATTTATGATTATGATAAAATGGTAAAGATCATTATAAGAGACTGGGGGAAGGGGATACCGGTGGAAAATCTTCCCCGAATTTTTGATTTGTACTTTACTACCAAGGATAAAGAACATGGAACAGGACTGGGTCTTTATATTACAAAAATCATTGTGGAGGACCATTTATCCGGTAAAATCAGAGGCGAAAATTTAGAAAAAGGATTTCAAATCCTTTTAGATATTCCGAAGGAGGATAAAAGTCTATGAAGCAGGATCACGAAGGAATATTGCCGAATTTATCCGTACTGTATGTGGAAGATGATGAAGATACCCAAATTGAACTGACCCGCTACCTAAAGCGGAGAATCGGTAAACTCTATACCGCAGGCGATGGCAGGGAGGGTTTGAAAAAATTCAATGAGAATCATATTGATATAATCATTACCGATCTGAAAATGCCTTTAATGGATGGGATGGAGATGGTGGAAAGCGTAAGGGAAAAGGATGAAAAAGTTCCGGTGGTCATAACCTCAGCCCTTTCAGACAGTGAGCGGATCTTAAATGCCATGGACCTGGATGTGGTCAAATATGTGGTCAAACCCATTAATCCCCAGGAACTGGTAAAGATTCTAGCAGAAATCGGTAAAAAAATTTTTGACGACCGTCAAAAAAAACTCCTGGATCAGAATCAATGGACAACAAAGGATGAAAAAATTGCATGGGAAAAAGAAATCGAAAGAAAATGTGCGGCCATTTTAAAAAGCGGAACCGGGAAAGGGCCTAGAAAAATTCAAGCTTTTATTCAGGGACCGGAGCTTTCAGTGGAGGTCTTTGATATGCTGACCCCGATGGAAAAACAATTATTAAAAAATCCCAAGCATACGACGCTGGTTTCCTATTTTCGAAGATCCTTTTATGAAGAGGTAAAAAATGACCTTGAAAAGAGCTGTTCGGAAATCCTCGGAATTGATTGCAGCTTTATGGGGATGGACCAGGATCTTAAAGAAAATTGGGAAGCCCTTACCTTTAAAATCGGCAAGCTCTATTGAATATTCGAAATATTTAGGTAGAATGATTACTTTTTATAAAAAGTTATGGTATAATATTTTTAGAATAGAAAAGAAGTGAAATACTGACTTTTCTATAAACCGATCAGAAGTTGGATGATACAATTAAATAATTGCTGAACAAGATTTAAAGAAAATCCTAGATTTTGCTTTAAAAGGTCAGCACAAAAGAAGCGATTCTTTTGTGCTGACCTTTTTTTGAAAAGAACTAAAAAATTCAAGGAGGCGTAAAAATGGTAAATGAAAGCACGAAAGTTCGTAGTCGGTCGGTTTTTGATTTGGAAGGGATGCCTAGCATCGAAAGAGCCTTCCCCTTAGGAATACAGCATGTTTTGGCAATGATTGTGGGAAATATCACTCCTGCTATTATTATTGCCGGGATCGTGGGTCTTGGTACCGGGGATGCCACACTATTAGTCCAGAGTGCAATGTTTGTTGCAGGCATAGCAACATTGATTCAACTCTATCCCATTGCTCTTGGAAGTTCTTCTTATCGTATCGGTTCCGGACTGCCTGTAATTATGGGAGTGAGCTTCGCCTATATTCCACCGCTTATTGCTATCGGCAGTCAGTATGGAATTGCGGCAATACTGGGTGCACAAATGGTTGGTGGAATAGTTGCAATTATTGTGGGTATATTTATAAAACCCATCCGAAAATATTTTCCCCCCATGGTTGCAGGAACCGTGGTGTTTACCATTGGGCTGTCCTTATATCCCGTAGCGGTTAATTATATGGCCGGGGGTATTGGTCAAGCCAGCTATGGTTCCTATACCAATTGGCTGGTAGCCATTGTTACCTTGGTGGTGGTGCTTTTTTGTAATCAATTTGCTAAAGGATATGCAAAACTTGCATCGATTTTAGTGGGAATTTTAGTGGGATACGTCATTGCAATTCCCTTAAATCTAGTGGATTTTTCTCCAATTGCCGAAGCTTCATGGTTTGCACTGCCAAGACCCTTACACTTTGGAATAGAATTTTATCCCTCGGCAATTTTAACCATGGCGATTATGTATGTGGTAAACTCCGTGCAGGCGGTGGGAGATCTTTCCGCAACAACGGTCGGTGGAATGGGTAGAGAAATCACCGATAAAGAACTCTCCGGCGGTATTATCGGGAATGGAGTGTCCAGTTTTTTCGCTTCCTTATTTGGCGGGCTTCCGACGGCTACCTATAGCCAAAATGTAGGAATTGTAAGTATGACGAAGGTGATTAGCAAGTTTGTACTCGCTTTGGCAGCAGGGGTGATTTTACTCGCGGGATTTGTACCGAAAGTCGGTGCGTTAATGACAACCATTCCTTACAGTGTATTGGGCGGGGCAACGATCACTGTATTTGCTTTGATCACCATGACGGGTATTCGACTGATCATTCAGGATGAGCTGTCCACTCGAAACATCACCATTGTGGGGTTAGCCGTAGCTCTGGGAATTGGGATCAGTCAGGTGCCGGAATCCTTGGAATTATTTCCGAATTGGTTTATGATGATTTTCGGCAGTTCTGCAGTAGTAATCTCAGCAATTGTGGTTTTTACTTTAAATATCGTACTGCCTAAAAAAACCATTGAAGAGGAAAGAAAAGAACGAGAAAAATTGGAAAAAGAAATGGAAGTGGAGGGTGTCTAAATGATTACCATCAGGACTTATTTTTTCCCGGAAACCCTTGAAGCCGCCTATGAAAAACTTACGGAGCGTAAAAACAATGCGGTTATCGGAGGCGGGGCTTATTTAAAGCTGGGTTCAAAAGCTATTGGTACCGCCGTGGACCTGTCAAAACTCGGGTTGGAATATATTAACGAAGAAGAAACTTTTTTTGAAATCGGAGCAATGACCACTTTTTCGAAGATGATGCTTAATGAAGGACTGAATAAACATTTTACCAACCTTTTTCAACAGTCCATTGAAGATATTGTAGGTATGCAATTGAAAAACATGGTTACCGTCGGTGCTACGATCTATTCCCGTTATGGATTTTCTGATTTTTTAACAGCACTCCTGGTTACCGATACAAAAGTTAAACTGTTTAAAGCCGGTTGGGTTTCCTTGGAGGAATTTTTAGAACAAGGCCCGGCGGAGCGGGATATTTTAGAAAAAATCAGAATTGAAAAAAGGAAAGGCTTCTATAACTTTCAGGAGTTAAGAGGGTCCAGCAGTGATTATTCCATTATCAATCTTGCCCTGGCAAAAGAAGGGGAAGAGTATCGGGTAGCGGTGGGGGCAAGACCGACCCGGGCAAAGCTTGCCCTGAATACCATGGAGTTTTTACAAAATCAGGAGTTAACCAATGAGAATGTGAAAAAAGCCGGGGATATTTTAAGCGGCGAGCTGGCCTTTGGAACCAACGTTAGAGGCTCTAAGGAGTACCGGCAGTCCATGGCAAAAGTATTATTGAAAAAAGCTTTGCAGGAGGTATCGAAGGATGAAAATTAACGTGAAAATCAACGGAAAAGAAAAGGCGTTGGAAATTGCTCCCGATGATTACCTTTCCGAAGTTCTTCGAAGAGAAGGTCATTTAGGCGTGAAAAAAGGGTGTGACACCGGGTCCTGCGGAGTTTGCACCATTCATGTGGATGATACTGCGGTGCTTTCCTGTGGGATGCTCGCCGCGAAAGCCGATGGAAAGACGGTGACCACCATCGAAGGGGTACAGGAAAAAGCGGAAAGGATTCGATATGAGCTCGGGAAAAGAGGGGTAGACCAATGTGGATACTGTGCTCCGGGAACGATTATGAGCATCCTTTACCTTGAGAAAGTAGTCAAAGATCCCACGGAGGAGGAAATAAACCGATATATGAAAGGCAATTACTGCCGCTGTTCCGGATATGTGGGACAGCTGGAAGCCGTAAAATCTTATCTGGAGGGTCAAAAACATGAAGTATGTGAATGATTCTATCAAAAAGATCGACAGTGAGGCACTGTTAAAAGGGAAAGGGGTCTACACCGATGATTTGGCACCCAGGGATGCCCTATGGATAAAAGTGGTTCGAAGCCCCCATGCCTCTGCTAAGATCAGCAATATTGATGATCGGCTAACCCGAAAGGTTCCCGGTGTGGAGATGGTCCTCACATATAAAGACCTGCAAAGGATCCCCTTTACAAGAGCCGGTCAGTGCTATCCCGAGTTATCCCCCTATGATAAATTTATTCTGGATGAATATGTACGCCATGTAGGAGACGATGTGGCGATCATTGTAGCAGAGAACCAAAAATCTGCGGAGATGGGTGCCAAAAGATTAAAAGTTTCTTATGAGATACTGGATCCGGTACTGGATTACAGAAAAGCCGAGGGGCATGCCACCTTAGTGCATCCTGAAGAGGATAATTTTATTCCTGTGGATTTTGTAGGCTATGATCGAAAGAAAAATCTGGCCTGTGATATCGGTTTTGAGGTGGGGGAGATCAAAGAAGCGCTGAAAGAGTCGGAAGTGGTGATTCAAAAAACCTATGAGAGTCAAGCTCAGGCCCAGGCTATGATGGAGACCCAACGAGCCTATAGCTACGAGGATGAGTACGGCCGTCTGGTTGTGGTATCCTCTACCCAAATTCCTTTTCATGTACGAAGAACCTTAGCGAGAGCTTTGGATATGCCCATGAGTAAAATCCGGGTGATCAAGCCGAGAATCGGCGGAGGATTCGGTTCGAAGCAGAGCATTCATGCCGAGTTTTATCCGGCACTAATTACAAAGCTGACGGGAAAACCCAGCAAAATTGTATACAGCCGAAAAGACGTATTTACCGGAACCACCTCCAGACATAAAATGCAGTTTGATATTACTCTGGGAGCCACCAAAGAAGGGAAGATTCTGGGAATCGAAATGAATGCCCTCTCCGACACCGGAGCCTACGGAGAACATGCCAACACCACCGTTGGGGCTGCAGGGAAAAAAGTCTTAACCCTGTACAATAAAGTCAAGGCTTGCAGTTTTAAAGGAAAAGCCGTATATACCAATAATCTTCCCGGCGGCGCCCTGCGGGGATTCGGCGTTACCCAAGGGACCTTTGCCTTGGAATCAGCCGTGAATGAATTAGCGGAAGTTCTTAAAATAGACCCGGTTAAACTTCGGGAAATGAATATGATTAACAAAGGGGAAACCACGCCGATTTATAATATCATTACAAAGGGAGCCGGGCCTGAGCCGATTTATATGGACAGCTGTGAACTGGAAGCCTGTGTAGAAAAAGGAAAAGAACTCTTTGGATGGGAAAATCGCAAGAATCAAATAGAAAAAGAAAAAAGTTCTCTTAGAAAAAAAGGAAAAGCCCGGGGTACCGGTATGGCCATTGCACAACAGGGATCCGGTCTGCCGAATATTGACATGGCAGGAGCGACGATAAAACTGAATGATGACGGCTTCTTTACCCTGTTGGTGGGGGCGACAGATATCGGTACAGGCAGTGATACAATACTCAGTCAAATAGCCGCAGAGACCCTGGATGTTTCGACGGATAAAATTAACATTCATGCCTCCGATACCGACGTCAGTCCCTTTGACAGCGGAGCCTATGCTTCCAGTACCACTTATACCTCAGGAAACGCAGTAATTGAGGCCTGTAAAAAAATGAACGCCTTAATAAAAGAATATGGTTCGAAAGTATTGGAAGAAAAGATCGAGGATATTTCCTTTCAAAGGGGGAACATTCAAAGCACCAGTGGAAAGGAAATCTCCCTGGAAGAATTTTCTAATAAAATAACCTATTCCATGCTTCACCAACAGTTAACGGCTACCGGTTCTTTTGTCCCTAAAAAAGCAGCGCCTCCTTATATGGCAGGCTTCGCGGAGGTGGAAGTGGATCTTGATACCGGAAAAGTTGAGGTTTTGGACTTTGTCGGGGTGGTAGACTGCGGTACGGCAATCAACCCGGTCCTGGCCCAGGTACAAACCGAGGGAGGCATTGTACAGGGACTGGGCATGGCCCTGTTTGAAGAGGTAAAGGTAAGTTCAACAGGAAAGTTAAAATCGAACTCTTTTATGGAATATAAAATCCCTACCCGAAAGGATATCTGCAGGATTCAGGTAAAACTCATTGAAGGCCACGACGAAACCGGTCCCTATGGAGCAAAATCCATCGGGGAAGTGGTTATTAATACCGTGCCGCCGGCTATTGTAGAGGCGATATACCAGGCGGTGGGAGTAAGAATACGTACGCTTCCTGCTACACCGGAGAAAGTGTGGCATGGGATGGATGCCAATAAGGGATAGGGGTTAAACTGGTTTTAATCTAAGTTAAGCGTGTACTATAAGTACTGGTCAGAAAGATTTTTAAGTCACTCGGCAGAACGGCCTTAGCCCTCTTAAGTTTTTTATTAAGGGGAAGAGGACCGTTCCAGGGGTGGCTTTTCTGATTTGATTATATCCTAAATTCCGGAACTGTGTATATGTGTAGGAAATGTGTATAAGACGAAAAAAATAAGCACTAAAAAAACAACATTTATCCACAACATAAAAAATTATCTGCAGATAAATAGTAACAGACAGAAACCGCAGGCGGAAATGGACAAAAATGCTTCTTTTCATCCCCTTAGGGTATAAGTATAAAAATTACGATATCCCAGGGAGGATTGAACTATGAATGCCCAGGAATTTTCAACGCAGATTTCAGCAAATCCTAAGGAAAAAGATCTTTTAGAAATTTTTTCTGCTTCCCGTCCTTTAAAAAAAGTTGAGGGTCTTTTTCCCAAGCCGTTGGACTTCCTTCGGTCTTCACATTTGGAAAACCCGTATCTCTGGAATGCGCTGCTTCAGGACTTTGCTGACGATCACTACTCTTTCCGTCCCTATATAAAAGCGCTTAAAGGTTTAGAACCGGGGGAGCCTAAGGGACCAGCCATTTTATCATTTCTAATGGCATTATCAATCGAAGTGGAAGAACCGTTAATCCAGCCAAGGATATTGTATCCCTTTCGACATTATTTCAAAGAAAACACCGAAGAAAGTTTTAGGCTCTACTGTTATCTGCATTACTTCTCCCTGCCCCTGGAAGGTTATCCCGGGCTGGAAAAATACAGAGTCTATACAAAAATCTTCAACAATACTCAACCCATGGAACATTTTCCGGAACAATTTTCGTTAATGCAGTTTTTGTTTCAAGGAAACCCTTTGCAACTCGGTAAAGGGGACAGCGGAGGTCTTAGTACTTTTTTGTTGCAGTTAGGAAAAGCTTTAACTCATTCCGCAAATATCAGTCAGGTGATTACCCTCTCTCTAAGGGATATTTCTAAAGGACCCTCTTCCTATCGTTTATTAAAAAAGCTTAATGCTAATCACTACTTGCTGACCATTCCCTTTTACATGGGAGACGATCCCGGATTTGTCAAAAATCATAGTTTTTTAAAGGCTATTATCGCGGTAGTGTTAAAAAAGCTGCAGCTCAATCCAAACATCTACCATATCCGGTACTTGAATGATGCCTCCTTAGCCATGGCGAGACTGGGAAAACAGAAGCACCGTTCCGTGGTATTGACCCTTACTCCGGATCCCCATCGGTCCATGGTTCAGGAAGATACCCTTAAGATTATTGGGCATCAATACAAAGAGGGAATCGAAAAAATCCATAAAATTGAAATAGGAAAAAAGCTGCTGCAGTTATCCGACGGCGTTGTGGGCATTGGCGGGGAAAATGCAAAAGAACGGTTGCTGCAATACTTTCCCGAGGTCTCATTAATCCCTCGAAACAAGCCTTTTCAAATGCTCAGTGAAGGAATTGATGTGTATTTGCCGAGCAGACGGCAAATGGATATCAAAAAGGTTTTAACATCTTCAAATCATCGGTATGCAATTGCCCCCGTCAACCTTGCCAAACCATATATATTAAATGTCGGCAGACTCCACCCAATGAAAGGGCAGCATAGACTGCTGCAGGCCTTTCATACTTCCGGCGCTTATAAAAAATACAATTTGGTAATCATAGGAGGCAGTTTGCAAAACCCGAATAAGGCTGAGGTCGGTTTTTTAGATTTTGAAAGGGAATTCCTAAAGAAGCATCCCGAACTTCTTGGGAATTATGGACATATTCCCGGCATACCCAATTCAACCGTACGTTTAATCGAAAAAAAAATCAATGCGTTTGAGAATTCCAGCTTGCCGAATATATACTTTTGCGCCAGTGAGAAAGAGGAGTTCGGGATTGCTATCCTTGAAGCTATGGTGGAAGGGTTTATACCCGTCGGACCTAAAGTCGGAGGGGTTTCCGGTTATATCACCCACGGTAAAAACGGATTCTTGGGGGATACCAAAGGAGTATCAGATATTGAACAAAGTCTTAGGGAAGTAATGAGGTATATTGATGAAAATCCGGAAGATATTAAAGCGTTGAAAATAAGCAGCAGAAATACGATAAAAGAGAATTATTCCATGGAGGCGATTTCTTTAAAGTTTGAAGAATTTTATCGGGAGGTTTTACAATATGGAAAACCCTAGCAAAAAAATTGTCCTATTAAGCCCTCCCTTCTATTCCCATTTTCAGCCGCTTAAAACCCTGGGTAGAGCCCTGCAGTCTTTGGGAGCTCAGGTCAGTATAGCCTGTAGTGAAAGTTTTCGAAAAGAGATTCAGGAAGGGGGAATGGGGTTTTATCCACTGAATATCAATAAAAATCAAAATACGGGAATCGCAAAGAATACCCAACAGAATTCAAAAGAAAAAAACCGGTTGGAGGAATTCTTTCAAGCCACCTATAAAGGTCCTGTAAATACCCTGATTACTCAGGCAGACCACCGAATCATGGATATGTTTTCCAATCCGCAGGAGCTGATTTACTCTATTCAGCAGCTGTATCAAAGTGTAAAACCGGACTTAGTCATTGTAGATCAGCTATCCTACGGTGCCACCCTCGCCCTGGTAGGCCTTGAAATTCCCTTTATAACCTTTTGTCCGCCCCATCCGGGAACCATACAGACCGAAGGGACGAAGGGTTTGACGGAGTTTTGGCCGACGGGGCTGGAGCCTGAGGAACAGGAAAAAAAAGAATTAAGACAAAAGCAGCAGGAATTAAGAACAAGTTTTTCCAAAGCTTTTAAACACGTCTTTAAGGCCAATTTTCCCAGGGGAAAATTAGCGGAGAATTTTTTGAATAACCCATTTTCCCTGACCTCCCCCAAAGGGGTGGTTTATAATTATCCGAACTTTTCCCACCGCACTTCAAAAGCTTCTTCTGAGAGCCCGGATTCCCATTATCTGCATTACTGTTTTGAACCGGAGGAGTTGGAAGGCCCCCTTAAATCCCAGTTGTTAAAAGAAGCAGGGCGAAAAGTGCTGATCTCTTTCGGTACCTTTTTATCCGAGCGGAGGGACGTTATTGAAGTACTGATGCAAAGTTTTTTAGAGCATAAGGATTCCTGGCACATATACGTTGCCACAGGAGGGAATGAAAAGTTTTTTAGAAAGTTTTCCTCGGAATCTATAACCCGGGCCTCATTTTTACCTCAAAAAGCGCTGCTTCCCCATATGGATGTGGTGGTTCACCATGGAGGCACCAACACTTTTACCGAAACTTTGTATTATGGAAAGCCAATGATTATTTTTCCCTTTTCCAGCGATCAGTTTGCCGTTGCCTATGATGCGGAAAAAAACCGTATTGGAGAAGTATTGGATCCCAATACTGTTACAAAGGAAAAGCTGTACCGAGCTCTTGGGCGACTTGATACAAAAGAAGTCCGCAAAAACCTGATATATTGGCAAGAGAAAAGTCGGGAAAACGGGCCGATAAAGGGAGCACAGTGGATTATCAATCAACTATAAAAATGGTTCCCGAATATAAATAGATAAGCTGGGGTTAATATTCTTAGAAATCTGTGGAAAAAGAGTTGGATAGGTTATAAAAATGGGGTATATACGTTATAATGACAAAGTAGATAAATTAAAGGAGGATTTTTATGATACCAACACCCCATATTGAAGCGAAGGATAAAAGCGTAATTGCAAAAACCGTACTGATGCCGGGGGATCCCCTGCGGGCAAAATTTATTGCCGATACCTTTTTGGAAGATGTTGTGCAGTTTAATGAAGTGCGGAACATGCTGGGTTATACCGGTACTTATAAGGGCCGCAAAATATCGGTTATGGCCAGCGGCATGGGTATGCCAAGTATTGGGATTTACTCCTACGAACTTTACAATTTTTACGGCGTGGAAAACATTATTCGAATAGGGTCCTGTGGTGGGTATACGGATCAGGTCAAGCTGTATGATGTAATACTTGCAAAGGACGCTTGGAGCGAGTCCAGTTATGCCAAAGTGCAAGGAGGCTATGATAAGGATATTATAGAAGGCACGGAAGCATTAAATGAAAGACTTGCCGAATATGCCAAGGAGCTTAATATTTCCATGCATACCGAAAGAATTCACTCTTCCGACGTATTCTATCGGGAAAACTTTGAGGAATATCAAGAAATATATCAGAAGCACGGCTGTGTAGGTGTGGAAATGGAGGCTTTTGCTCTGTTTCATAATGCCAAGGTTCTTGGAAAAAATGCAGCCTGTTTACTGACGGTTTCAGATAATCTCGCCACGAAGGAAGCCACTACCTCGGAAGAGCGGCAAAATGCGTTTACCAATATGATGAAAATCGCCTTGGAGATGGCGGAGTAGTTAACAATTCAAAAAAGAAATGTGCTTCCCTTTAGATATATGGAGTGAATCAAAACCTGTATACCTCAGGGGCGCTTATAATTTATAATTTTTTATCCCCCATCATAAATGTTGAGAACTTTTAGCAAGTTTTGGGTATATATAACTGTGGGAAATTTTTAATAAAGTTGTATATTATATAACTTCCATGGTAGATATCCCTCCTTAGGGGTGATACAATAGTAAAGGTATTTAGTAGAAAGGACGGTAGTCAAATGAGTGATGTAAAGAAAACCTTAGTACAATCCCGCAAACCCCAGGGAGAAGAGGGCAAAGAAATTATAGAAAAAATGAATAAAAATCATTATGAAGTTACCGGATGGGGGCTTCAAATGTTGATATTAGAAGATCATTCCCAAGTCATCGATCTGGGCTGTGGGGGGGGTAAGACGGTTCAGCGTCTGGCAATTCATACCCCTGAGGGCAAAGTTTTTGGACTCGATTATTCCGAGGACTGCGTAGAGTGGGCAAATGAGCTGAATCATCAAGCTGTTGAAGAGGGAAAAGTAGTAATTATCCGGGGAGAAGTAGAAAATACCCCCTTTGAGGATAAAAATTTCGATGCAGCCACCGCTGTGGAAACCGTTTACTTCTGGCCGGATGTAATAAAGGCTTTTAAAGAAGTTCATCGGATTTTAAAGGAAGATGGCCAGTTTTTAATCGTTAATGAAGCCTACCCCGATGAAAATTATCAGGAAAAAAACCGGGTCTATGAAGAGGTGGGGAAAATGGTAATCCCTTCTCCCGAGGAGTTGACAGCCTGGCTGAAAGAAGCAGGATTTAAGGAAGTTACCATTGACCTTGAGCCGGAAAAAAATTGGTTAAGGGCATTAGCGCGGAAATAATGATTTATTAAGGAATAACGTTAAAGGATTCAATATAAAGGGATCAGTAAGCTGATTGCTAATCATTGAAAAAAGGAAAGGGCTGCATACCATTACAAGATGGGATACGGCCCTTTTTTCATTGTCTATGCAAGACCATTTAAAGGTCTTAATTACTGTTGAATGTTGTTTTTTTTACATACCAGCTTCCTGCTAAGGTAACGACTCCGGAGATAAAAATCGGGAGGGTAAAGCTGATCAAAAGCTGATCTGCCAGGAAGAATGGAACTCCTGATGCAATTCCTAACAGTGAAGCAGCAACCGCAGTAGTTTCTGTAACATGTTTATTAAAAAGTCCGTAAAATAACGGGAAAACCACCCCTGCACAAAGCAAATCCGCCACTAAAAATAAATAAAGCACACTATAACCTTGAGCGGCGATCAAGGTTGCGGGAATAATAATAATTAAAGTCAAAACCCGTGCAAAGCGGAGTAAGGTTTTACTCTCAAAGTCTTTTAAAAGGCCGCTGGTATTGGTACTGAATGTGGCCACCATACCGTTTAACAGGGTATCCACCGTGCTCATAACCAGGACCAAAGCAAGCATGAACACCAGAATAATCAAACCCCTAGGAAAGATTCCGTAAACCAGCGAAAAAAGGGCAACGGAAGGATTGTCAGAATAACCTAATCCCGTGGAGATGATCCCTAAAAGTCCGGTTAGAATCATAATGGGGACGGCAATAACAATGCAAAGGATCAGGGATTTTTTGATGGATTGATCATTTTTGCCGGAGTAAATCCGCTGCCAGTAGCCCTGATGAAATAAATTCGCTACAAATACGGCTATTCCAAGGGTTAGACCAAATTCAATCCCTCCGATATTTCCAAAATTCCATAGCTCGGGGGTATTGGCCCTACTTAAGGCCACAATGCTGTTGATGCCCCCGAGATAATAAACCACCCCGATACCGGTAATAAGCAGCAGTACAAGGACAAAAACCATTTGAATCATATCGGTAAACATCGATGCCCGCAGGCCGCCATAGGCGGTATAAATCATGGTGCCGATACCAATGATCAGCGCGGTGAAAAGCAATGGAATGCCCGCTAGTTCATAGGCCACAAGAGCAATGGCAGTAAGTTCCGCCACCAGGTGAACAAACATATAAAAGATCGACAATAAAAGAATTAAAACATACATTTTCTTTCCATATCTTTTTCGAGCAAAGTCATTGAGAGTACTTCCCTGAGGCAGATAGCTCCGGATTTTGGGACTGAGAATGATAAAGGCAAAGTATAAACTTCCCAGACCCAGCGCATAACCGATTACCGTGGTGATGCCCCCAATAGAACCGGCTTCCGGGGGCGTAAACAGTATAAACACGCCTAGAAAAGAAGCCAGAAAAGTGGTGGAAAGAATCTTGGTACCGGCAGTTCCCCGAGCCGTCAGAAAGTCGTCCAGGGTTTCAAATTTTCCCCGGCTATAAAACACCCCTAGGGCGGTAAAGGAAATCACAGTAAAAATTAAGAGCAGATAAACGTTAGCTGATGAAATCATTAGTGGTTACCTCCTGTTGTTATGTAAAATCTGTTTAACTCTTTTGCAGCCTCCCG
Organism: Clostridiales bacterium; assembly: GCA_007120165.1. Taxonomy (GTDB): domain Bacteria; phylum Bacillota; class Clostridia; order Peptostreptococcales; family T1SED10-28; genus Isachenkonia. The sequence goes on along the minus strand of SKOH01000078.1, from coordinate 7,220 downwards.
GATATCCTCTTTTCCAAGTATCGCAGAAACCACAGCTACTCCGTCAACGCCTGTGGTAATTATGGACTTGATATTGTTTTTTGAAACTCCACCAATCCCTACTACGGGAATAGAAACGCTTTTCTTTATGGCGGTTAATAATTCAAGGGACACGCTGCGGGTGTTGCTTTTCGTCGCCGTGGGAAATAAAGCTCCGACACCGATATAATCCGCACCCTCAGCCTCCGCTTTTTTGGCTTCTTCCAGGGTTGCGGTGGAAGCTCCGAGAATTTTTCCGGGGCCGATCAGCCGCCGGGCTACCGCAATCGGAATATCCTGTTGACCGACATGAACCCCTTCGGCATCTACTGCTAAGGCAATATCAATCCGATCATTAATAATCAGCGGAATTTTGTACTTTTCTGTTAATTTCTTAACTTCAACCGCCAGGGTATAAAAGGCTTTCGATGAAGCGTCCTTATCCCGAAGCTGAAGCATCGTAACCCCCCCTAAAATAGCCTGTTCTAAGCTTTTAATAAAATCTCTGTTTTTTAAAACCTTTTGATCGGAAACCAAATAAAGCTGATAGGAAATGTTTTGGTTATAACTGCCTGGATGATTGGATTTCATAAATTTTTCCCCTTTCCTGATAATCCTTTAAAGAAAATCGGCTGAACGCATCGAATAAATGGACTTTAAAACTGCCAAGCCCCTGTCCCTTCTGGGGATCCAAACGACTCTCGGCGATTTCTCCGGAAATCCCCATAATACTGAGACCGAGGAGGGCACTATAAATCGGGGGACCTCCTGAGGCGCAGCAAAGTCCGATAAAAGAAGAGCTTACGCAGCCGGTGCCGGTGATTTTTGATAGATGAGGATGGCCATTATCAATGTGATACGTAACGCTGCCGTTAGAAACGACATCAACCTTACCGGTAATGGCAATTGTGCACTGTAGACGCTCTGCCAGGGTTTTGGCAATTTCATCCCCCCCTTCTTCAGAGGAGAGGGTAGAGTCTACCCCTTTCATAAGAGCAGGGCTGCCGGAGAGGCTGACCATTTCGGACATATTGCCGCGAATCACTGAAGGCTGCACTTTTGTCAGAAAATCCGCTACAAAATCCTGTCGAAGGCGGGTGGAGCCAAGACCTACAGGATCCAAAACTACAGGGATCCCCAGGGCATTTGCTTTTTTACCGGCCCTTAGGAAGGCTTTCATCTTCTGATGATTCAGGGTTCCGATATTTAACACCAGGGCCGAGGCTAAGGAGACCATTTCTTCGACCTCCTGTTCCTCATCAGCCATAACCGGACTTCCTCCTAAGGCAAGAACGGCATTGGCGGAGTCATTTGCCGTTACATAACTGGTAATATGATGGATCAAAGGCTTACTGCTCTTAATCTTTTGAAAAATTTCTTCGAATTCCTGGGTTAATTTCACGAAAACACCTCCTGGATTGTGGATCGGTTAAGTATCCTGATGATAGAGCTGATAAAAATGATGTACCGGACCGGGACCTTTGCCAATAGAAAAAGAGTGCTTAATAGCGGTAGTAATATAAGTTTTGGCAGATTCCACGGCTTCATGAATGTCTTTTCCGTTACCGAGATTAGCGGCGATGGCGGAGGATAGGGTACAACCGGTTCCATGAGTATTTTTTGTTGCAATTCGTTCACTGATATAGCTCTTGAATTCGGTCCCGTCGAATAGGATGTCTACGGCTTCTCCTTCAAGATGGCCTCCTTTGATTAAAACGTATTTCGGCCCCATGGAATGTATTTTCCTTGCAGCAATTTTCATATCCTCCAGGGAGGTGATCGCCATTCCTGAAATCTCTTCAGCCTCTGGAAGATTGGGGGTCACTATGGTTGCCATGGGAAGAAGGTACTCAATAAGGGCGGCCTTGGCTTCCGGCTGCAACAGATCGAAACCGCTTTTGGATATCATTACCGGATCCACCACTAAATTATTATGGGGATATTTTTTTAGGGTTTTGGCGATGGTTTTTATTGTTTGGGTCCGGGAGACCATACCGATCTTGATACCGTGGACCGAAATATCCTCAAACACCGCTTCGATTTGTTTTTTTATCATTTTCGGATCGATATCCTGTACAGCAAATACCCCTTGGGTACTTTGAGCCGTAACTGCGGTAATGACACTCATTCCGTAGACTTTATGGGCACTGAAGGTTTTTATATCGGCTTGAATTCCGGCGCCCCCGCAACTGTCGGAGCCCGCTATGGTTAAAAGATTTTTCATTATTTTATACCTCCTTGCTCATGATAATATTGGATGACTCCGGACTTTTTCATCAGCCCATAAATTATATAGCCGATGACGGCACCTACCACTGAGCTTAATGCAAAGGGAACAATATAGAAAAAAACGGCGACTTCCGCTCCCAGTAAATACCTCGCTATGGGGTAGGCGACCAAGGCGCCGAGAATCCCTGTTCCGAGAATTTCTCCCACCAGGGCGAAGGGGGATTTTTTCGTTGCCATATAAAAGACCCCGGCGAGAAAGGCTCCGATCATACTGCCGGGAAAAGCCAACAGAGAACCGGTTCCTAGAATGTTTCTCAAGAGGGAGGTCAAAAAAGCGACGACTACGGCGTAAGCGGGACCGAATAAAACCGCGGCTAGGACATTAATGGCGTGTTGCACCGGAAAAACCCGGGAGACCCCAATCGGAATGGAAATGATATGGGCACTTAATACGCCTAGGGTGACCAGTAATGCAGCGGTGGTCAGTTTTCTTGTATTCATTTAAACATCTTCCTTTCTAATTTCAAATATGGGACGAACCTTTCTAAATGAGCGGAACCGGAATAACAAACCTGAAAATAAAAAAGCACAAACCCGGTCATAGGGTTTGTGCTTGAATACACAAAAGTATTCGTCTGATAAAGACGCACTTTCCTACGCTGGAATTATCCAGATCAGGTAATAAGGATTAAAGACTTAAACGGGTCTTATTCTCAGCTGGCCTATCCAGCGCTCCCAGTGTTTCATATGTTCTTTGTTTTAACAAAGTAATCATAGCACAAATAGTTAGGATAAGCAAATATAAATAGTCAGTGGGAATTACGATAACCATAAAGTCTGTGTATACTAAAATTTGAAAGAAACCTTTTAAAAATGACATCCCATTACCAGAAAGTTTCCATCCGGTCTGCCGGTTACAATTGTTAAGTTTCCTTAACATTATTGACAATACAGAAGGGTTGGCGTACAATTCAAGTATAATCTATTTTGCTCATATACAAAAAAATGGGATAATATTTTATGTATACCTGTTAAACAACAGAAAGTTAAACAACAGAAAGTTAAGATTAGATTTTAATCAGATAAAGAGGCATGGTATTAATTACTGAGGAGGCATTGGAATGAAGAAAAAAGTGGCTTTTGTATGCGTTCATAATTCCTGCCGGTCGCAAATGGCAGAAGGCTGGGCGAAAAAACTGGGTGCCCATGTATTGGAAGTTTATTCTGCAGGGACAGAGGAATATCCGGAGGTCAAACCCAAGGCGGTGGAGGTTATGGAAGAAGCGGGAATTGATATGAGCGGGCAATATCCCAAACTGCTTACGGAGATACCGGAAGAACTGGACATTTTAATCACCATGGGCTGCAATGTGGTTTGTCCTTTTGTTCCGAATAACCACAGTGAAGACTGGGGGCTCGAGGATCCCTCGGGAGGTTCCCTGGAAGACTTTAGGGAGACGCGGGATCTTATTAAATCCAAAGTGGAGGACTTAATAAGACGGGTGGAAACGGAAGAATTTAATCAGTAGTTACGGGTTGGAACATAAACTTCCTGGTTGATACCCGGCTTTTCCACCGGCTGGATATTAAAGAAGGGAGTTTTTCTTTGGATTTGTAAAAAACCGGCCTTTAATTTCCTTCGTATTTCCGTTATAATCAACGGTAGTGATTAAAGAAAGGAAGTAGAAAATGAGTATTTTAACGGTAAAGAATTTAAGTCATGGATTTGGAGATCGGGCAGTTTTTCATCAGGTATCCTTTCGGCTGTTAAAAGGAGAGCATATCGGCCTGATCGGCGCCAATGGAGAAGGGAAATCCAGCTTTATGAATATGATAACCGGCAAGCTGCAGCCCGATGAAGGAGAAATTCAATGGGCGAAAAACGTACGGGTGGGTTATCTTGACCAACACACGGTGCTGGAAAAAGGAAAAAGCATTCGTGACGTGTTAAAGGGAGCCTTTCAGTACCTGTTTGATATGGAAAGAGAAATGAATCAAATCTGTGAAAAGATGGCGGAGGCCTCTTCGGAGGAACTGGAAATACTGATGGGGGATATGGGAAACATCCAGGATACACTGACCAATAATGATTTTTACATCATTGACGGAAAAGTGGAAGAAGTGGCAAAGGGACTGGGACTTAGCGCCGTCGGCCTGGATAAGGACGTTCATGATCTCAGCGGAGGACAACGGACCAAAGTTCTTTTGGCAAAACTGCTGTTGGAGAAACCGGATATTCTTTTATTGGATGAGCCGACCAACTTCTTAGACGAAGAGCATATTCAGTGGCTGAAGCGATTTCTGCAGGAGTATGAGAACGCCTTCATTCTGATATCCCATGATATCCCCTTCTTAAATAGTGTGATCAACCTGATTTACCATATGGAAAATCAGGAACTGAACCGCTATGTGGGAGACTACGGGGAGTTTCAAAAGGTATATGAAGCCAAAAAACATCAATTGGAATCCGCTTACAAAAAGCAGCAACAGGAAATTGACGGTCTGAAGGATTTTGTTGCAAGGAATAAAGCCCGGGTAGCAACGAGAAATATGGCCATGTCCCGACAAAAGAAGTTGGATAAAATGGAGAAAATTGAACTTCCCCAGGAAAAACCGAAGCCGGAATTTCATTTTAAACAGGGCAGAACCTCGGGGAAGAAATTGTTTCAAACCCGGGATCTGGTAATCGGGTATGAGGAGCCATTGACCAAGCCGTTAAATCTTCGAATGGAAAGAGGGGAAAAAATTGCACTGACCGGTGCCAACGGTCTCGGAAAAACCACCCTTCTTCGAAGTATTCTAGGAGAAATCTCTCCCGTTAAGGGAGGGGTGGAAAAGGGGGAGCATTTGGAAATTGGGTACTTTGAACAGGAAACAAAGGAAGCCAACTACAATACCTGTATCGAAGAGCTGTGGAAGGAATTTCCCTCCTTTAATCAGCATGAAGTCCGTTCGGCCCTGGCAAAATGCGGGCTGACCACAAAGCATATTGAAAGTAAAATGGTGGTGCTAAGCGGTGGGGAAAATGCAAAGGTTCGTCTTTGTAAACTGCTTAACCGGGAAACCAATCTGCTGATCCTGGATGAGCCGACCAATCATCTGGATGTGGATGCGAAAGAAGAACTGAAACGGGCGCTGCAGGCCTATAAAGGCAGTGTGCTGTTGATATCCCATGAACCGGAATTTTATCAGGAAGTCGTAACGGATATTTGGAACTGTGAACAGTGGACGACAAAAATATCGTAAAAGACCATAAAAACCCATGAATCCTCATGGGTTTTTTATATGGAAGTTAATAATAGTTTAAGGTTTTACATTCGGACTCATTAGGTTAGAATTTATTGCTCTATGCTCATCAAAAGCTGGCCGGCAACCACCATGTCGGAATCCTTGATTAAGACTTTGGAGACGGTGCCACTGATGGGAGAGTTGATTTCAAGTTCCATTTTCATCGCTTCCAGAATCAGCAGGGGTTGTCCGATGCTTATGGTATCCCCCTGCTGAACATGGACTTTTAAGACACTTCCGGGAATATTGGCACCAATCTGATTAGGGTCATCCACGTCCTTCATACTAACCTGGACCGCCGACTCTTTTTCCACCGCTTTTTTGTCTTTGATCCGAAGGTCACGGCGATTTCCATCCACTTCAAAAACGATGGTTCTTAGCCCATCGGCTCCGACCTTTCCAATTTCCGCGAGGGTAACCACTAATACCCGCCCTTCTTTAACCGTAATCTCACAGGTTTCTCCCTCTTTAAGTCCGTGAAAATAAATATCGGACCCCATTTCTGAAAAATTCCCGGTATTTTGTATATAGTCAAGGTACTCTTCGAAAACTTTAGGATACAGCGCATAGCTAATCAGCTCCGACTTGTCAAATGCACGCTTATGGGTCTTTTCCAATTTTTTTCGGATATCATCAAAATTTTCGTCGGGAAGCAGGGTTCCGGGGCGTACCGTAATCGCTTTCTCCTCTTTCAAAACGATTTTTTGCAGGTCCTTGGGGAAACCGCCTTCCGGCTGTCCCATCATCCCTTTGAAGTAGGCGACCACGCTGTCCGGGTAAGTCAGATCTTTTCCTTTAATCAATATATTTTCCGGGGTTAAATCATTCTGCACCATAAAAATCGCCATATCTCCCACGGCTTTAGAGGAGGGTGTAACCTTTACAATATCCCCCCACATCCAGTTCACGGTTCGAAACATTTCTTTAACTTCGGTGAAACGATGGCCCAGGCCAAAACTTTCGACCTGGGGCTTAAGGTTGGAGTATTGTCCCCCGGGGATTTCATATTTATAAATTTCAGCGGTACTGGATTTCAAGTCGGATTCATAGGCTTCATAAACCGGGCGTACATCGCTCCAGTAGTCACTAATTTGCTGCAGTCCGTCTACATGGATCCCGGTATCCCGGGAGGTGTTTTTAAGGGCCGCCACGATGCTGTTCATAGCAGGCTGACTGGTCAGGCCGCTCATGCTGTTGATCGCAGTATCTACAATATCCGCACCGGCTTCGGCGGCCATCAGCATACTGGCAACCCCATTTCCGGTAGTATCATGGGTATGCATATGAAGCGGAAGGTCCACGGCATCTTTTAGGGTGGATACCAGTTTAGAAGCGGCATGGGGTTTAAGCAGTCCCGCCATGTCCTTAATGGCAAGAATATGAATCCCCCGTTTTTCCAGTTCCTTTGCTTTTTTTACATAATAGGCTAAGGAATATTTATCCCTGGAGGAATCCAGGATATCTCCGGTGTAGCAAATGGTGCCTTCCGCAATTTTTCCGGTTTTTAACACTTCATCAATGGCGACCTCCATTCCTTCAATCCAGTTGAGGGAATCGAAAATACGAAAGACGTCTATGCCTCTTTTGGCGGATTCCTGGATCAGCTCCCGAATCACATTGTCGGGATAATTCTTATACCCCACCCCATTGGAACCCCGAAGCAACATTTGAAGCAGTACATTAGG
>SKOH01000016.1 GCA_007120165.1 Clostridiales bacterium | reverse complement strand
TTTCGGTTTTTTTCGGTAATTTATCAGATCCGTCTCCAGCTTCATCGCTTTTTTCGTGTGAAACAGCAGGGCTTCGGTCAGCTTTTTATTCGCTGTTAAGGTTTCCTGGGCGGCCTGGATAAAGGCAATTCCCGGCTGACTGTTCCCTTCCACCAGTAAGGGACCCTCTTCGGTAATGATCATATCCCATCCGATGATTTTTCGGTATGGCTGGGTACCATGGGCGGCGATCACCAGGGCTTTGGCCTCCTCCCAGTAAGGAAGGGCTACGGTGCTGACTCCCTTTCCGGGAAAGAACTCTTCCAGGGTAAACCGCTGCCGTACCGGCTCCGGAATGACCACGGTGCTTACAGTACCTTTTTTAATATCAATCGGTGCTACCGTCCCTCCGACACTGGCATTGTCGACGATGGAATCTTTTTTCAAATTAAACCGAAGCATCCCCTGGCTGATCCCGATGGTTCCCTTTGGGTCGATATAGGTAATTAAACGGCCGGTGGGGGTGGCGTTATGGTAAAAGAGGGAAAGATCCCGATGGGGTTTTATGATGGGCTGGATTAAATAAACGGTCTTTTCTTCTCTGGCCCGCTGCTGATAGCTCTCCCATAACTCCTCCCCGGTTTTTTGCTGATTTAAGTGATTGATATAAACGCCTTCGGTAAAGGTCCAAAGGGCGGCCCCATGGCCTTCTTTTCCGATATTGGGCTTTATGAAAAAGCTTTCCCTGTCCTCGAGGAATTCCTTTTTCTGACGGGCCAGCTGCTCCCCGGTTTTGTTCTCTTCTCCTTCACCGATCATAAAGCGGGTTGTAACCGAGGGCAAATCATGCTTTTTGCAGTGCCTCTCGAAGGCCAGCTTGTTTCCGAGGGAGACCGGAGTCTCCACCTGTTCGATAATTTTTCCGTGCTCGATCAGGTACGGGTAGATAATCCGTTTGACCACCCCTTCTTTAAGATACAGTGATAAGTCTCTTTTACTGCTGTCGTTGAAAAAACCCTGGCGGTAATAGTCCTCTACGGTAATGGAATAAAAAAGACTTAAATACAGCTGCTCTGCCCACTGCTTCATCAGGGGCTTTCCTGACAGCTGACGGATTTTTTCGTTGTTTGAACGGTAAAAACCCTGGATGTCCCTGAGGGTTGTCAGCGGCGATAAAAACCAGTCCAATAGGAGTTTCGCCTTCCGTTTTCCGGACAGGCGGTTAATTAAAATCTTGCTGTAGGCCCGGTGCAGGCCGTGGATCGTACCTTTTCTCCAGGGAAGTCTGCTGAGAATCATAAGGTTTGATAGAACGGCGGGATGCTTCGACTTTTTCTTCCACCGATAGCCCTTTTCTCCGCAGTCCTTTGCCATTCGCTGGTAGGATAACAGTTTCATCTGCTCCGCAAGCTTTTTGGCTTCCGAAAGCAGCGACGTTTCGAACTTTTTTTGCCCGTTTCCCTGAAACCAGATCAGGACGACGGCGTAGTAATAAAAAATGCTTTCAATATCCCCTATGCTGAGGTCTATTTCTTTCAGTTTTTCCAAGGCTTTTGCGACCTCCATTGCGGTGTCTGCTTCCTTTGCCACGCCGTTTGCAAAGTCGTACCACCGCGGACCGGCTTTATAGGTATTCCAGTCCACGACGTAGGGTTTTCCCCCGTCAAACAGCAGGTTGTGGCGGCCCATGTCTCCATGGATCAGACTATAGTGCCGTCTCGGTTTGATTCCTTTATAAGACTTGAAGTCCAGGATTACTTCTCTCAGATCCTCAAAAAGGCGGAAGCTGTCTTTTTTATAACCCTTTTCTTTTAGCCGCTGTTCCATCAGTTTAAACAAACGGCGGCTGGTCTCCTCCCGGTGAATCGTCATAAAGTAGTTGGATAGGGCCTGGGATTTATTTTCCTTTAAGGCCAGGGAATACTTCGGCGTTTGAAGATAGCTTTCAATCCCGTCAAAGTACTTGACGGAAGATATCTCCCGGTAGAGATTCCCAAGGGCCTTAAAATAAGCCACCCCCGCCGGAGCTGCATCATCGGGGATTTTTTCCATAACAATCAGCTGCAGCTGATTGTTTTCAATCACCGAAAGAATTTTGGGCGCAACTTTTCCCAGTCCCGGATAATCCTTCAGGATTTTTTGGTAGAAGTGACCCTCCCGGGTTTTCTTTTCCCGGATGATCTTGGTGATAAATTCTTTTTTTCCGCTATTATTTACGATATGGACAATCAGCCCTAAATTGTTTTTCCCGGAACCGAGACTGTAACGGGACTGCACGTTGCCCAGCTTGGAAAGACCCGACTGCTTTTCCAGGGCTTTGATAAAACTTTCCATCGGCTCTTCGCTGTTTTTTTCGATGGCTTTGATAAACCATTTTTCCGCCGCTTCTTTTTGATCCAGGTACTGGTGGGCTTTTCCCAGGCGGTAATAATCATTCATGGTCGCCTCGAAATCTTCGGTTATTTCACGGGCAATGGCTGCAGCCTCTTCCCAGTCTTTTTGATAGCCGGCTAAGGTATACTGCTCGATCCGAAGGGGCTTATGGTCCGGATGATGCTCGGCACCTTCTTTTAAAATTTCCCGGGCTTCCCGGTAACGTCCCGAAAATCGGCAGCATTTTCCCATTCCCCGGTATTCTGTTGGTCCAAAGGCCTCCGGGTACTGCTGTTTAAACTCCTCTGATAAGCGAATGCACTGCTCCCACTGTTTTTTATCCATACTTTTTTTTATGTTCTCCCGATAACCGTTTATGTTCATAGAATTATTTTCTCCTCAGCATTGGTTTGTGGTAATAATAGGCTTTTCTCGTGCTCTTTAATTTTACCCTTTTTGGATGGTTTTTAACCTTTTTTCTAAGGGCCGGAAGTCAGTCCCTCTGCTGCCAGTGCTTCTTACGATGGGAATACGCTATGAAGGATTCCCCATGAAAAAAACGCCAAGTCTTTTCCTATAGTATACAGGGCCGACTTGGCGTTATTATTTAAGCAAAAAATATTCAGCTGCTTTTATTTCTCTCATCTTTAGCAGGCGTTCTCTACAGGAGACGTTGTCTCCGTCCTGCTCTCTTTCGCTGTCTGTTCTTAAGCCTTTTTGCTGGCGCCGACGAAGTCTCTGAACAGAGGATGGGCGTTGGTGGGTCGGGACTTCAGTTCCGGATGGTACTGAACCGCTACGAACCACGGATGATCCTTAATTTCGATCGCCTCTACCAGACGCTCATCGGGGGAGACTCCGGAAATAATCAGGCCGCTTTCCACTAACTGATCCCGGTATTCGTTATTAAGTTCATAACGATGGCGGTGCCGCTCGTAGATCAGGCTCTCGCCGTAGGCGGCTTCAATGAAGCTGTCCTTCAGAGTTTTACAGGGATACAGTCCAAGACGCATGGTGCCGCCTTTGTCCTCCACATCCTTCTGCTCGGGCATTAAGTCGATGACAGGGTACGGGGTACTCTCATCCAGTTCTGCACTGTGGGCCCGGTCCAGGCCGGTAATGTTTCTTGCATATTCCACGACCGCAAGCTGCATACCGAGACAGATTCCAAAGAACGGTACGTTGTTGACTCTTGCATACTGAATGGCTGCAATTTTTCCTTCCACGCCCCGCTCGCCAAAGCCCCCGGGTACCAGGATGCCGTCGGCACTGCCGAGGATTTCCTTTGCATTCAGCGGCGTTACATCCTCGGCGTGGATCCACTGAACGTCAATTTTCGTATTATGGTAAATCCCTCCATGGTTCAGCGCCTCTACAATCGATAAATAGGCATCGGGAAGTTCCACGTACTTTCCGACGATGGCAATCTTCGTATGTTCCGTGGCATTTCGTTCCCGCTCCACCATATCGGTCCATGCTTTTAAGTCATGTTTTTCCGCTTTTATGTGAAGGGTTTTTAGGACCATTTCGTCCAGGCCTTCATCCTTTAACATCAGCGGCACTTCATAAATGCTTTTTACATCCCCGTTCTGCACCACATTGCCGGGATCCAGGTTGCAAAACAGCGCAATTTTGTCCTTCATCTCCTGGGTCAGCGGTTTTTCCGTACGGCAAACCACCACATCGGGCTGAATACCGATGGAGCGAAGCTCTTTTACACTGTGCTGGGTGGGCTTTGTTTTTAACTCCCCCGCACTGCCGAGGTAGGGCACTAACGTTACGTGAATATACATGGTATTTTCCCGGCCGATATCATACTTTACCTGTCGGATCGCTTCCAAAAACGGCAGGGACTCGATATCCCCCACGGTTCCCCCGATTTCGGTAATGACCACATCCACGTCCTTTTCATTTCCCGCCCGAAAAATCCGCTCTTTGATTTCATTGGTAATATGCGGGATCACCTGAACGGTGCCGCCGAGGTAATCCCCTTTTCGCTCTTTATTCAGTACCGTCCAGTACACTTTTCCGGAAGTTACACTGGAGTTTTTCGTAAGATTTTTATCGATAAACCGTTCGTAGTGGCCAAGGTCCAGATCCGTCTCCGCACCGTCATCGGTGACAAATACTTCTCCGTGCTGATAGGGACTCATGGTTCCCGGATCGATGTTGATGTAGGGATCCAGCTTTTGCAGCGTAACTTTCAGCCCTCTGCTTTTTAAAAGCCTTCCCAGGGATGCGGCGGTAATGCCTTTACCCAGGGAGGAGACCACTCCGCCGGTAACAAATATATACTTCGGTGCCATTTAAAAACCCTCCTTTATTCAAATCCTCATTTAAACATAAGGATTATTATATCCTTTCTACTATGAAAATTCAATATGAATTGATGGTCTGACAAAAGAAAAAGGCTAGAGGGTTTCTCAGCGAATGCCTCTAGGCCTTTGGATCTCAAGTGTTATTTTCAAATCTATATAAGTCCTGTATCAGCGTAAATCCGGTATTAATTACCTCGATTGTTGGCGTTCTTTCTGCCGCTGCTTTTCTTGGTATTGATGGACTGCATTTTTTCTTCACTGTCTTTTAAGAATTTACTCATCTTATCTTCGAAATTAATTGGAGAAGGGCTTTCAAACTCTTTTTCCCAATTGACTTCCCGGGGCTTTACGGTTTTCTTTTTCGGAAGCCCGGCCTGCTTAATGGATAAGCTGATTTTACCGTCCTTATCAATGTTTAAAACCTTAACCTTGATCTTTTGACCTCTTTTTAAATAATTCTTGATGTCTTTTACATAATCCTCTGCAACCTCGGAAATATGCACAAGTCCGGTCTTTCCTTTTTCCACCTCAACAAAAGCGCCAAAATCTGTAATTCCGGTAACTATTCCTTCAACGATACTACCAACTTCTAAGGACATAAATTCCATACTCCTCCTTTTAATATTATAATCTATTCACTGTTCCCTATTATAGCACATCCGGCGGCAAATATCACTAGTTTTTCTAAATTTTTAACAATTAGCCGGGTTTAGGGGGACTGTTCTTCTTCGGTCTCCTCAGCATCTTCGGAGTCGCCCTCCCCGTCATAGTCCTCTGGAACTTCCGACTCCTCTTCGGATTCATCCTCTTCCTGCTGCTCCCGTCGCCGTTCCCTGAGTTCCTGTCCGATGGTGTTTTTCGGGTCCAATATGTATATACGCTCTCCGGGTTTTAGCATGGTAAGGTTTTCCCTGGCCAGCTTTTCAATGGCCTCGTCGGTATCGCCCTTTTCCAGGATGGCCTCCAGGTCTTCCAGGCGGGCTTCAATTTCCGCTTTTTCCTGATGAAGCCTATCCATCTCCGCCGCCAGTTCCCGGCGCTCTACGCTTTGCTGAAAAAAAGCCATGACAAAGTAGCCGGCGATGATCAGCACCACGAGCTTTGTCCAAAAGCCAATTTTTTTTCTTTTTTTCTTTATCCGGTAGGCTTCCTTCGGATTGTTCTTCTCCATGTTCTCACCTCTTTTTAAAACTCAGCAGCCACTTTTTTTCTGCAGTATCATACATCCTATGCTATTTAACAGTTTGTAGACTTACGTTTTGCATACTCCTTGCTTACTCAATGATTTCGTATAAATTTTCCGCCTCTTCTTTTTTCACATGTTCCTCCAGGCCGGTAACCCTTACTTTAAAGATCCGGTTCCCAAAGTGAACCTCCACCACATCGCCGATGACAAGCTCCGTTCCGGGCTTTGATTCCCTGTCGTTGACAAATACCCGTCCCTTTTCACAGGCTTCCTTTGCCACGGGCCGTCGTTTAATGATGCGTGCATTTTTTAAGAATTTATCCAGTCGCATATCTTACCTCCTATTATATACCGGCAATGGTTAACCATGCCAATTATTTTTTAAAAACCATGAATTTATTTTTACCGGAAAAGTTCCGTTACATAATAACCGCTTTCCAGACGCATAACCCCGATTCCCACTTCGGTGAAGGTATCGGTCATGCGGTTGTCCCGGTGTCCCGGCGAGTCCATAAAGTTGGTATGCACTTCTTCCGCCGTAAGGTCCCAGGTGGCCCACTGGATATTCTCGCTTCGAAGGGTTACCCCCAAGGCATCGGCCATTTCAAAAGGATTTCCATAGGTCGGGGAATTATGGTTAAAGTAATCATAAAGCCCCATATCGATGGATTTGATCCGTGCCAGGGCCGTCAGATCCGAGGCTGCGGACAAAGTAGAAAGTCCGTTTTCCTCCCGGGTCTCATTAAGTTTTTGTACGATCTCGGCTTCGATTTCCTCGACAATACGGTCCTCTTCCACTACGCGGCTGTATTCTTCCTCCAGGGTTTCAGCAATCGGCGGGTCTAAGGCTACCCGGCGGTAGACCTGCCGAAGGACTTCCTTTCCGATGACCTGGTCGTCTTCCTTTCGAGTCAGCGTATAAAAGACTTCCCTCTGATGATGGAGATATCCTTCGGACTCAAAGGTGTCAGGCCCCACGCTTACCTGTATTACAAAGCTGCCTCCGTAGGGTCCGTATTTTTCTTCAAAATACCCGATGACTTCCTCCGAGGTCAGGGAGCTTTCCTCCAGCACATCGGCACTGTCGGGAAAGTTCTGATCCACCTCGGTTACTTCCACGGGTTCCGAAGGGGAGGTCAGTTCTCCGTTTTCCGGATCGGGACGGGTTTCCACCGGGGGACTGATCGGTACCGGTTCCTGCTGAAGATCCGTCGGGGATTTTCCGCCCATACCCTCTTCAATCATTTCCGTGCCTTCCCCGGGAGTTTCTTCCAAATCTTCTCCGGTCTCCGGATTCTCTCCGGGAGATTCCTCCACAATTTCAAGGCATGCGCTTAGGGAAATGCTTAGGAGAATGATCAGCAAGAACAGTGAAAAACTTCGTCCAACACCATTGCCATCGGTTCTATTGATTTGTGATCCTCGCCGTTTTCTTTGCATAGTGATGTTCCTCCAGTTTGTGTGCGGTTCCTATAAAACTTTTTACTTAGTGCTCGGTGTCATCCTTTTGATGATCCTTCGGTGCTTTTTTCCTGCTCCACGGGTCCGTAAAGGGATAGGGATCTTCTCTGGTGCTGTCTCTGGTGCTGTCTCTGGTGCTGTCTCTGGTGCT
>SKOH01000196.1 GCA_007120165.1 Clostridiales bacterium | reverse complement strand
GTTAAATTGATTGAGGTCATTGAAGAAAAAAGAAAAGCATTAAATATCCCATCAAAGGTAAAGGAGCGGGTTTAATGGATGTCAACGTAAAGGACTACGACAGCATTACTAAATGTCTGGAATGTGATCTGCCGATAAAAAAAGTGAAACTGAATTATATCCAGAATCGAATCGAAGGTATTACAGAGGAAGAGTTAAAGATCTTAAAGCTATGCAGTCATTGTAAGCGGACATTGCCTAGAAATTAAGAAGCTAAAAAATATGCATAGACTACTAAAATATAGCAGCCATAAACATAGTTTACGAGGAGGATTATTATGAAAATTGCAGTTACCGGAAAGGGTGGCGTGGGGAAAACCACGATTTCTTCATTAATAGCCAGACGACTGGCGGAAAAAGATTACAAAGTATTGGCCATCGATGCCGATGCGGATGCGAACTTTGCGTCCGCTCTAGGGATTGATATTAAAGAGCATAACATCCAGCCGATTTCAAAAATGGACGAGCTGATCGAAGAAAAAATGGGGGCAGGAGAAAATCTCGGCCAGGGACTTTATACATTAAATCCCTTCGTGGGCGATGTGCCTGAGCGCTTTTCCATTCCTCATAAGGGAGTGGATTTCCTGGCGGTAGGAACCATTACCAAAGGAGGCGCCGGCTGCTACTGTGCGGATAACAAAATGCTTAAAAGACTGTTGAATCATATCGTACTGCAACGACAGGAAGCGGTGATTATCGATATGGAAGCAGGACTTGAACATTTATCCCGAGGAACCGCCAAAGGTATTGATGGATTTATCGTAGTGGTGGAGCCGGGACAGCGAAGCATTGAAACAGCTTTGAATGTAAAGAAAATGGCAGGGGATATCGGTATTCAGAAAGTATATGCCATTGCCAACAAAGTTCGCAGTGAAGAAGAACTCCGATTAATTGAAGAATCGCTGGAAGATATTGAATTACTGACTCACATTCCTTACAGCAGCTCGATTTCCACAGCAGACCTAAAAGGAGTTTCCCCGGCGGATACTCCGGAGGAGGAACTGGTCCTGACTGTAGACTCCATTATCGAGAAAATTAATGTAAGAGGGAATTAATAGAAATGACTACTATATCATGGATGCGGTAATTACCGCATCCTTCAGTTGTAATTTTTTAAAACCCAAACCATTACCTCCATAAAGGGAAAATATCAGAATATTTATAAAATGGGATATAAAATGTTTGAATTCTTATTGGATATGGTATAATAAAATATACTAACTAAGAAAATTTATTTAAGGAGGGAGATTATGGTAGCCTATAATCAGCTTGTCCGGGACCGGGTACCTGATATCATTACCAAGGCGGGAAAAAAAGTATACTTAAAAACTCTTTCAGAACAGGAACTGGAGGAAGCCCTGAAGAATAAGCTGCAAGTGGAAGTCCAGGAGTATTTGAAAAGTGACAGGATCGAAGAGCTGGCGGATATTTTGGAAGTGGTGGAAGCCCTGGCAGAATTTCGGGGAGAGAGTATGGACACCATAGCAACCATTAAAAATGAACGGAGGGAAGAGCGGGGCGGATTCGACAAACGTCTTTTATTACGAAGGATTGTAGAAAGCGGTAAAAAAACGTACTAGAGTGTAACAATCCTTTCAAAGTCGGGAAATATTACATAGAATAATTTGTTAAAAAATACACATAGTCTGGACCCGAGGGGTCATTTTTTTATGGAAAATTTCAAACCCGACAAAAGTTCCCAATAAAAGACAGGTAAAGCCTATGTACTTTTGGTATGATAGTTACAAAGGAGGCGAGAAGAATGGAAATGATTAAGAGTCTTCAACAGGGGATAAGGTATATGGAAAACCATCTGTTGGACCCGATTACCTATCAGGATGTAGCGAAACATCTGCATTTATCCAATTACCATTTCCATAAGACCTTCAGTCTGGTAACGGGACTGACGGTGGGGGAATATCTTCGCAACCGGCGACTTTCCCTGGCGGGGGAAGAACTGGCCATGTCAACGGAAAAAGTCCTTAATGTGGCTTTGAAATACGGTTATGAAACTCCGGAGAGTTTTACCAAAGCCTTTACCCGCTTCCATGGAGTCAGCCCCCGTGTGTTAAGAGATACTGGCGGGGAACTGAAACAGTTCAATCCGCTACTGATTAAAATTTCCATAGAAGGAGGACGTGCAATGGATTATCGATTGGAAAAACGGGAAGGATTTCAATTATTGACGAAGGTACGGGAGTTCAGTAATGACAATTCCTTTGAAACGGACAACAACGAAATAGCTAAATTCTGGGAAGAAAGTCAACAGGACGGAACCTTTAAAACCCTGCATCAAAACAGTCTTAAGGGAGATATGTATGGAGTATGCGGACCGATTGCCAAGGAAAGCGACCGGTTCCGCTATGGCATTGGTGTCCTAGGGGGCAGTAAAGAGGTGCCGGCCGGCTTTGAGATTTGGGAAGTGGAGCCGACCCTGTGGGCGGTATTTAAATGTATCGGCGAGGACCCGGGCTGTATCGGAAAAACCTGGGAGCGGATATTTAAAGAGTTTCTTCCGGGATCGGAATACCAAATGTTGGAACAGACAGATTTCGAGCTTTACTCGGATGATTTGGATGAAGGATGTTTTTGTGAGATCTGGATACCGGTAGAAAAGAAATAGAGAAAAAGAGGTCATGGAAGAAAATATCAGCCGCTGCCCGGGACTAAAGATCAGTCCCGGCGGTGGTTTTGTTTATCGAACTTTTCGTTATTTACAGAAAATAACGGGTATTGTTAAAAATATGATGGATTAGTTTGAGGAGGATGGGGGGATATCAATGAAACAGGGAAGCTATGAAGAAAACAGTATCAATCTATGGGGGGCCGTGGGTTTGGGAACCGGGGTAATGATCGGTGCGGCCATTTTTGCAGTAATCGGACAGGTCGCTGTCATTGCCGGCGCATTATTTCCATTAGCCTATATAGGAGGTGCCATTGTTGCAGCCTGCAGTGCCCACTCCTACGTGAAAATGGGGAATCTTTATCCCTCAGCAGGAGGCATTGGCATGTTCTTTGTAAAAATTTACGGCAAGGGTGCGGTTACCGCAGGCTGTGCACTGTTAATGGCTTTTTCGATGATCATCGCCCAAAGCCTGGTGGCAAGAACCTTTGGCACCTACACCCTTCAGCTCTTTGATATCGGACCGGAAAGCAATCTGGTACCGGTATTGGGGGTGGGTCTGCTGCTTTTTACGTATATCGTAAATGTAATGAAAAGTCAGTTTGTCCAAACCTTTGTTTCGATCATTTCGCTGATTAAAATCGCAGGGCTGGTGGTTTTTTCCATGGCAGCCCTGTACGCCACAGGCTTTTCCCTGGAGGGTGTATTAAGCGGCAGTGTACCGGATCAACCCGCGCCATCCTTTGTGGCGGCTATTGCATTGAGTTTGCTGAGCTTTAAAGGCTTTACCACCATTACCAATAATGGGGGAGAAATTGTAGAGCCGAAAAAGAATATCGGCAGGGCCATAACGATTTCCATCGCCCTTTGTGCCGGACTTTATATTCTTATGACCTGGGCGGTATCCAGCAGCTTAACCATCGGGGAGATCGCTGAAGCCCGGGATTATTCCCTTGCCCAGGCAGCAAGACCGGTCCTTGGAACCTATGGTCTCTGGTTTACCGTTGCCATTGCGATTTTAGCCACGATCACGGTCTGCATTGCCGGGGTATTTGCAGTATCCAGAATGACAGCGATGCTAACGGATATGAAGCTGATCCCCCATAGTCACTTCGGAATGTCCGGAACGATTCAGCGGCATATGGTGGTCTATATCATTGTATTGGGGATTACTCTGACCATATTGTTTGATCTTAGCAGGATTGCTTCCTTAGGGGCCATGTATTATCTGGTGATGGATATTATCTTTCAGTGGGGAGTGCTTCGTCGGGTAAGAGAAAAGATTGAAGCATTGACCCCGGTGGTGACGGCTTCATTAATTTTAAATACATTGGTTCTCAGCGCCTTTTTATGGTATAAAATCAGAACCGACCTGCTGGTGGTAATTCTTGCGGCGGTAACGATTCCTCTAATTTTTATCGGAGAATATTTCTTTTTACGAAACAAAGATTTCGATGAAGAAGATGAAGATCACGAAGATGAGAATCACGAAGATGAGGATCACGAAGAGGTTAAAGGGAGTAATGATGAAGATCCCAGAGGAGATACAGATAAGAAAAAAAACTGACAGGATATTGTTGGTTAATATGGGTATAAAAGAAGCACAGTAATCTGTAGAAACTTTCCAGGGGCCGTTAGGTTCAAGGACTCGGGGTGGTTTATAAGTAAAAGGAGGTTTTCTATTGAAAAAGAAAAAAAACAAATCCGGTTTGATGGCGACCGTCGGACTCCTTACTCCATTATCCACGGTGGTCTTAGTACCCTCCATAAGAAGCCGGGTCTCAAGAAAAGTTCAAAGTGCCTATCAAAATCAGCGCTCGCTGTTTCATGAGGAAGGGATGAAAATATGGATTCCGGACGGGAGAAGCACCCCGAAAAAGGACTGGGCTCCGGTGATGACGACGTTAAATGCGGATAGGAAATTTTCAAGGTTTATCAAAGAAAAGGCCCGGATGACCATTCTTTACAACTTCGGATATTTCCCGTTATACAAAAAACAGTCCAGCTTTTATGATCCGGAAAGTCCTTATTATACCAGCTTTTACGGAGGGTATGGAATACGCCGGAAGTCCGGTAATCCCTATGGTTTTACCGGAAATGCCTTAAATACGGAAGAAGTCGCTCAGGTAGTGAAATTTGATGTTACCCGATTGGTTCTTCGGTTTATCGGGAAGAAAAATGCACATTTTGACTATGGAATTAACGGCATTAAGAAGGTGCGGCTCTTTGGAGAACCGGACTGGTACAGAATCGACGGAGTGATCGAGACCAACGGCGCCTATCATCAGCACAGTGAGAAGCTTCCCGGACTAATCCAGTATGGCAAGCCGCCCAAACGCCCTTCCGGGACGGAGGAATATCCTTTAATTAAGCTGATCGGGCGGATCTATATGAAATATGACCGGGATAAGGATTTGACCCTGGCATTTTACTGCTTGTGCCGGGAAAACCA
This sequence comes from Clostridiales bacterium, assembly GCA_007120165.1. Lineage (GTDB taxonomy): Bacteria > Bacillota > Clostridia > Peptostreptococcales > T1SED10-28 > Isachenkonia. The sequence goes on along the minus strand of SKOH01000196.1, from coordinate 2,381 downwards.
GGTTATCGAAGATTGGGAAAAGAATATTCTGCAGGAAACCGTGATTACAGAAAAACATTAAACTCCGGAAAACCAAAAACAATACAATGTTTTCTCACCCGGAGACCCTCCGGGTTTTTTCGTTTTCGATGCGTCTTCTTTTAAGTACGGTTTTAGTTGGTTTATACTCAGAAATTAGGGGTATGTATTTCCTAATCAGAACTAAACCGAAAAAAGAGGACAAACTGTAATTTTGCTTATGATGATCACTAAAAATACATCTGTCCCATCGGGCAGATGTTTTTTCATGGGATAGGAATAAAATGATAATAAAGGATGTGCAAAGATGATTTCCATAGAATTTTTGATACGAATTATATTTGCTTTTTTACTGGGGGGCGCCATCGGGTTTGAACGTCAACAGAAACAACGGATGGCAGGGGTCCGAACCAACGTGCTGGTAAGCCTCGGTGCTTTTTTGTTCGTCACCCTGTCCACGATGATCGAAGGGGAAGGCAGCCCTACCAGAATGGCGGCCCAGGTGGTCTCGGGGATCGGTTTTCTTGGAGCCGGGGTAATCATCCGGGAAGGGACCAACATCCGGGGGCTGAATACTGCAGCAACCCTTTGGTGCGCTGCGGCAATCGGGGTACTGACCAGTGTGGGATTTATTGCAGAGGCCGTGGTCGGAACCCTTTTTATTCTGTTTGCCAATATCTATCTTCGGATTTTCATTAAAAAAATCAATCTTCCCTCCACCTCCCGGGAAGAGGTGCAGGAGGAAGTCCATTACCGGATTAAGGTCCGTTGTAAAGAAGAAGTAGAGTTTCAGGTACGCACCCGATTGATTGATCTGATGGGCAAAGAAGATTTGATGCTTAGTTACTTAAAAAGTGAAGAGCAGGAGGATTCCGGAGAAGTGAAAATTTTTGCGGAAATTGTAGCTTTTGAAAAGTCCCATAAGGAAATTGAAGAATTGGCGGGGAAGCTCAGTCTCGAGCATAAAGTGACTTCAGTAGGATGGAAGGCCAGTGTTTAACCGGGAAAAGCCGATGGAAAGTAAAGGAAAAGACGCTGGAACACAGGAATATAGCAGATTAAGTAGATTTTTTGTAAATAATCACAAAGTATCGTTTATTTTACAGCGCATCGGGTATTAAAGTACTAGAAAGATTACTTACAAATAAAACGAAAGGGGGAGATACCATGCTATGGACTATCATTGGGATACTAATCGTATTATGGCTAGCTGGATTTGTTCTTGAAATTGCAGGTGGACTGATCCATATACTTTTGGTTATCGCTTTAATCGTGTTTATCTTCAACATGATCAGCGGACGGAGAGCTTGATCAACTAAACCATAACAATTGTATAAAAAGAATCTGTCAAGGTGGACAGATTCTTTTTTTTACGGTGTTTTTTATGTTTCAGCTGTTTTATTCGTTAATCTCTCCTCCTGCGCCGGCAGGGATACTGGTTTTCTTTAGTCCTTCGTTTTTGGCCGGTTCAACCGCTGCCATATCGATATCAAATACCGAGTAAAGCAGGGAAATTCCCATGCCCGCTAAGATATAAAAAGCGTAAGGAGCGTAAGCGAAGGGATGCACCCCGTATAACGCTACTACGAACACCCCACAGGGACCCCAGGGGATAAGTGAAGAGGGGAGCGTCCCCCAGGTTTCAGAAATCCTCGTAACGTTTTTCGCATGCAGCCCCTGTTTCTCAAAGGCATGTTTATAGGTTCGACAGGTCAGGGTATGGGTCAGATAATGGGAAAGCACTGTCAGAATCAACAAGAGGGTTGTAAAATGAGCGACAATGGTTAAGGATCGTTTGGTCTTCGCAAATACCCTCAAGGTCTGAGGGTGTTTTAGTGGCGGATTCATATGCAGCTAGTTTTATGTTTACTCGTCTACCATCTCAATTATCTGAACATCTTCAAGTTGTGCCGGATAACTTTCCATCACTCCACCGGCGTAAAAAATACGTACCGTATCGCCAACTTCCATTTCCGGTACATCCTCGGGATCTAAATTCCCTGTGCCCACCGACACCCGGTCTGCGCTGCGAAGAATATCTTCCCCTTCCACCGGTTCCACAAGAATTGAGGTATCATCGATTTCCAAAACCGTCGCAACAAACTGCATAACCTGTTCCTCGTCATTCCCGTTCAGCCCTCCGTCATTGCCATTATCATTGTCATTGGTACAACCGGCAAACAGGACACCTACAAGTATTAGAATCAGCCAAATTTTAATCATTTTATTCAGCATTTGATTCACCTCCCTATCGTAATGATTTCATATCGGTACTTCCTCACTTATCAAAAACATTATGCTCTGATACCCATTATACCCATTATACCCATTATACCCATTATACCCATTATACCCATTATACC
>SKOH01000135.1 GCA_007120165.1 Clostridiales bacterium | reverse complement strand
ATATTCTCCCAGGGTAAGCCCCCGAACCACCACGGCTAAGGACTGGGTTCCGGTATTACCGGCCATATCGGCAATCATCGGAATAAATACCGCAAGAATCGCCACGGTCTCCAGCGTATCTTCAAACTGGCCGATGATATTTCCTGCCAGCAGTCCGAGAAACAGCAGCAGTATCAGCCAGGGAATTCTTCGCTGGGCGGATTTAAAAATGCTGGTACTGACTTCTTTTAAATCCTGATCGCTTCCGGAGAACCCCCCCAGCTTATAGATATCCTCTGAGGTTTCGTCCTGCAGAACGTCCACCACGTCGTCAATGGTGATAATACCCATTACCTTATTTTCCTGCACCACGGGAAGGGCTAAAAAGTCGTACTTTTCCATGATATCCGCCACTTCCTCCTGGTCCATGTCCACCGGTACGGAGACCACCCGTTCAAACATGATGTCCTCCACTTTCGTTTCCGGATCGGAAATGATCAGTTCCCGAAGGGACAGGACCCCCCGAAGATGCATTTTCGGATCCACCACATACAGATAATAAGCGGTTTCCGCATTGGGACCGATCCTTCGGATTTTCTTTAGGGTCTGATCCGTGGTAAAGGTATCGGGTATGGTGATAAACTCATCGGTCATCAATCCCCCGGCGGTGTGTTCGTCGTACTGCATTAATTTCTTAATATCAATCTCTTCTTTATCATCCATCATCTGGAAGATTTCCAGTCTTTCCGATTCCTCCAGCTCTCCCAGCAGATCCACCGCATCATCGGAAGCCATTTCCTGCAAAATCCCTGCGGTTCGTTTGAATCCCAGTTCTTCAATTAAAACTTTCTGGTCCTCATAGTCCAGTTCTTCTATAATATCCGCCAGCTCTTCATTGGAAAAATGCCGAAACATCTCCCGCTGGCCCGGGGTTAAATCCATTAAAAACTGGGCCTTATCATAGGCATGAAGTTCGTCGAATAATTCCTTTAGTTTATTTTTATCCTTGTGATCCAGGGCTTCGATCAGTTCTTCCAGCAAACTGTCATATCGCTCTACGGTCATGGTGCTCCCTCCTTATCTCCTCAACTGCTGAGGGGAAGTTTTCTACATAAGCTGTTCCATAAAGTAGGTGGCTATGGAAAAGTATATCGTCAGTCCCACCAGGTCATTGATCGTGGTAATAAAGGGACCGGAAGCCACCGCCGGGTCAATTTTCAGTTTATCCATTAGAAGGGGAATGACCGTCCCCGCCAGGGTTGCGACAAATAAGGTAATCAGCAGCGATAAACCAATGACCGCTCCGAGCATCGGGCTTCCCTGCCAGACCATGGCAATAATACTGATTACAAGGCCGTTGGCCAGGCCGATAAAAATTCCGACCCCCGCTTCTCTTCGAATTACGGTAAAAATCCCTTTTCCTTCAAATTCTCCCAGGGTCAGCCCCCGAACCACTACGGTTAAGGACTGGGTTCCGGTGTTTCCTGCCATACCGGTCATCATTGGAATAAACACCGCCAGGATGGCCACCGCCTCCAGGGTCGCTTCGAACTGTTCGATAATGGTGCCGGCCATAATTCCTACCAGCAGCAGGCCAGCCAGCCAGGGTATTCGTTTCTTTGCGGACTGAAAGGAACTGGTACTGCTTTCCCGAAGTTCCGACTCCGTCCCGGAAAGCCCCCCCAGTCGGTAGATATCCTCGGAGGCTTCTTCCTGGAGGACGTCAATGACATCATCAATGGTGATAATCCCCATGATTTTTTCATCCTTTACCACGGGAAGTGCGAGAAAGTCATACTTTTCCATGATCTCCGCCACTTCCTCCTGGTCCATTTCCACCGGTACCGACACCACCCGTTCCGACATGATCTCCTCCACTTTCGTTTCCGGTTCCGCCACAATCAGTTCCCGAAGGGAAAGCACCCCCCGAAGATTTAAATGAACATCGGTGACGTATAAGTAATAAGCGGTTTCCGCCTTCGGGGCTAAATTCCGGAGTTTATTTAATATATCATCCGCCGTGTAGGTATCCGGGATCGTAATAAATTCATCGGTCATCAATCCCCCGGCGGTGTCTTCTTCATACTGCATCAGCCTTCTAATATCCACTTCTTCCTGGTCGTCCATCAGGGCAAAGAGTTCCGCCGATTCTTCCTCTTCCAGCTCACCCAGTAAATCCGCCGCATCGTCATTGGACATTTCCTCCAGGATCTCTGCGGTCCGCTGCATTCCCAGCTCTTCAATTAATATCCGCTGTTCTTCGTAGTCCAGCTCTTCTAAAATTTCTGCCAGTTCTTCATCGGAAAAATGCTTAAACATCTCCCGCTGCTCCGGCGTCAGGTCCATCAGCAGCTGGGCTTTATCATAGGTGTGCAGCTCATCAAATAATTCCTTAAGCTTGGACTTGTCCTGATGGCCCAGGGCCTCGATCAGTTCATCCAATAAGTCCTGGTATTTATCTACGCTCATCCTTCTCCCTCCTTATGTTACCCTTTTTTGGCAAGGGTAAGTCTGGTTTTTTTCGTTCGATTTTTCAACGGGCTACTGTCCGGTTTATCTCCAGGGTCCACTTTACCCTCTCCTTTCCTTGGTAAAATAAGAAAAAAGACCTCTTTTCTTTCATCAGAAGAAGAAGGTCTTTAAATATCCATTTAAATGGCCTTCCTTAATTCATTGAGCTTTGACACTATAGGACGTAGAGGTATATTCCTCATCTACGTTAGGCAAAACCTTAATCCGGTAGTGCCTGTTATACTCATTGGCGTGTCTCCACATTTCTGAGCAGTAGACTGTGTTCATATAGTAGCCTCACCTAACAAGGATATTTAATTTCTATGGAAATTATAACACTCTTGACGAAGGTTTGGCAATGGATTCTTAAGGCTTTTATCCCTCGGGAGGCGATATTTCTTTGCATTTTGCCAGTTTTTTGCTATGATATACTTATATCAAAGCAGTTCCACTAATTATGAAGAACGGAGTGTTGCCCATGAATCCAATTACCATTGTAACCGACAGTACTGCCTACATAAAATCCTCTTACCTGGAGGAACACAAAATCCATCGTGTTCCGCTGTACATCAACTTTGAAGGGGAAACCAATCCGGAAGGACTTCCCGGAGAATTTGACGAGTTTTACGACCGATTGGAAAATTCCAGCAGTTTTCCCTCCACATCCCAGCCCTCCACGGGAGACTTCATTAAAACCTTCGAGAAAATTTTCAGCGAAAACCCCGGAGGGGAGATCATTGTTCTGACCATTTCCTCAAAGCTCAGCGGGACCTATAACAGTGCCTGCGCTGCCGCAACAATGGTGGCCCCGAAGAGAATTTCCATAATTGATTCTCTCTCCTCCGTAGCAAACCTGCATCATTTGGTTCAGATTACCCGACAGCTGATTGAAGAAGGCCACAGCCGGGAGGACATTGTGACAAACATCGAAGGCCAGAAAAAGCGGGCAAAGGTTTACGTCACCGTGGGTACGTTGAATTACCTGAAAAAAGGGGGCAGGCTCTCAGGCTCCCAGGCGGTTTTAGGTTCGATGCTGAATATTAAACCGATCATTACGTTGGAAGAAGGGGTTCTCCGCCCCATTGACAAGGTCCGGGGGAAGAAAAAAGCCCTGGATAAAATGGTTTCGATGATCATCGAACGGCCCTCCTTTTTATCAATCTGTCATATCAATGCGGAGGATGAAGCCCAGCGCTTAAAGGAAAAGCTTCAGGAAAAACATCCCGAGCTTTCCGTCGGTATTGAAACCATCGGTCCGGTAATCGGGGCGCATTTAGGCCCGAAGGCCATTGGATTTTGCTATTTGTATTAATCAAAAAACCTCTTAGGGACCCGGCGTCCTTAAGAGGTTTCGTTGTTTAGCGAAGCTTGCTTTTTCCTTTTGGCTATAGTACATTAAAGATAAGAAATTACAGTAATCGAGGTGTAGGAATTGGACATAGTAACCACAAGTTTGTATTTAGTATTTGAATGGGTACGTACCTTTTTGATCTTTTCACTGATGGACCGGATACTGGTTAAACGGAGTTTTAAACAGAGTTTAAAAACCCACGATACCTATCTGTTATCGCTGATTGTTGCGGCCTTTTTATTAATCGCCAGAGCCCGGTCCCTAAGTTTTTTCTCCTTTGTGCTTTGGTCCTTCCTGGTAATTCTTTCTTATTTACCGATCAAGCTGATCTTTTACAAATTCCTGAAAAATTAACGCTCTCCCCTTACTCCATCACTTCAAAATGACGAAAAGGCTTTTCTCCAAGATATCCTTCAATGATCAGTTCATCATGAAAATTGATATCCACTGCCACTCCATCATTTTCCATCATATCAAAAATAAAAGTATTATACTCCACATACTGCTGCAGCGTCGGTTGATTTCCGATGCTTCTTACCACATAGGGAGGGGCGATGGGAGTCTGATTGACGTTAATATGATTTCCCGCCAGGGTAAGCTCGGTCCGGTCCACAATACGGTGGCCGTTTACTTCAAAGGCTTCTCCGCCGAAAACCCTCAGTTCATTCAGGAGGTTTATTAAATATTTCCGGTACTCCACAATCATGGCGATATTTTCGTCGTTCCTGCTGCTTAGGATAATTTCAATTCCCGGCCCGGTGACGTCCTGACGCCCCGCCAGCATTTCAAAGGCACGGATCTCCTGTCGAAGAGTGGTCAGGGCCAGGTTTTCCGCCGGAAGATTCTCTTCAAAGGTTTCCACATCCTCCTGCACATCGGCAATCCGCTGCCGAAGATTTTCATTGATCGAAGCCAGCTGCTCAATTTCCTGTTCATAGGCTCTGTCCACCGAGCCTTCCTCGGCTGCGGAGGGGTCTTCGATGGAGAACAGCAATCCCACGGAAAGGCCCACTAGGGTAAAAATCATCATCACTATCCATTTATGTTCCTTCATGGTTCTCCCTCCCCCGCTGTTACAGTTTCCATTCCCAATTTAACGAATCAGTCCTAAACGGTCTTTTACCCGGTCCATGGTATCCCCCGCCCGGTTTCGAGCCTTCTCGGCCCCTTTCGCTGATACCTGAAGCAGATGATCAGGATTTTCCATATACTCTTGGTAGGCTTCTTTAAACGGCCGTAAATGCGCCACCGTGACCTCCGCCACATCCTTTTTCAGCTTGCCGTAGCCGCCTCCTTCAAAGTGCTCCATGGCGGCTTCAATGGAAACCCCCTCCAGGGTGGCATAAATATTAATCAGATTTTTAACCCCCGGCTGCTGATCCCGGTAGCGGATTTCATTATCACTGTCGGTAACCGCCCGTTTGATTTTCTTTTCGATGACCTTATCATCATCCATTAAAAAGATGGTTCCCTGCTGGTTTTCATCGGATTTGGACATTTTCTTCTCCGGCTCCTGCAAACTCATAATACGGGCACCCACCTTGGGGATATAGACCTCCGGCATCTGAAAGGTTTCTCCGTATTGGTTGTTAAAACGGATTGCGATATCTCTGGAAAGTTCCAGATGCTGTTTTTGATCCTCTCCCACCGGTACTAAATGGGTGTCGTATAGTAAAATATCCGCCGCCTGGAGAACAGGATAAGTAAACAATCCGGCATTGATGTTGTTTTTATGTTTTTCCGATTTCTCTTTAAACTGGGTCATTCGATTCAGCTCGCCCAAATAGGTATTGCAGCTTAAAATCCAGGCCAGCTCCGCATGTTCCTGGACCTGGGATTGAAAAAACAGCGTGTTTTTTTCAGGGTCCAGCCCTAAGGCCAGGTACTGGGCAAAGAAGGAAAGGGAATTCTTATAAAATTCCTTCGGATCCTGGCGAACCGTTAAAGAGTGCAGGTCTACGATGGAAAAAAAAGAGTCGTATTCCTCCTGAAGTTTTTTCCAATTACTGACGGCCCCGATATAGTTTCCAAGCGTTAAGCTTCCCGTGGGCTGTGCTCCGCTAAATACCACTTTCTGTTTCTGTTTGTTCATTTTCTCCACCTGCCTTATATTCATTTTGAAAATTTTTAACCTGATAGGATCCATTGACATTCCATGGATTACCCTTCATTATATCATATGTTAACGGCGAAATAACAGAGCGACTCCCGGTTTTTCTCAACTTTATCCCGAAGTTTAGAAGTACAGATTCAGAACTACAAAAAAGACCGGAGAGCATTTCTCCGATCTTTTTCCTTTTATTTAACGTTAATGGAAATGTATTGGTAATGATTACAGGCCTAACAGCTCGTCCACCCGCTCTTTATCAAATCCGGTAATTAACTCATCCTCGATTTGAATCACCGGTACCGCCATAATTCCCTTAGCCATTAATTCCTTCCGTGCTTCAGGATCCTTTTGAACGTTGCGCTCTTCAAATTCCACTTCATTTTCAGCTAAATAATCCTTAGCCGTATGACAGTGAGGTCAGGTATTGCTTGTGTAGATTATCACTTTTTTAGACATATACATCCTCCTTTATTAATTTCATCAATCCTTTTTAAAGAAACCATTACAATTTCCTATGGCATACTTACCCGAAGATTGATGGCTTTAACATTTTATTTCATAAAGTCCACAATAATCTTAATCGTCTTTTGCAGTTCATCCCGATCCAATTCTTCATCCATCAAACAGCTCTGGGTATGATTTTCCATAATGACAATCCCCACTTTTTGAAGGGAAGATTTTACCGCTGCCACCTGCAGGAGAATATCCTGGCAGTTTTTTTCCTCTTCCACCATTTTTTCAATGCCCTGAATATGGCCTTTGATGGTTCTAAGGCGATTGATGACCGCTTTTTTCGTTTCCTTTTCCGACATCCTCATCACAATCCTTTCTTATCCCTACCCGTAGGGGTGTGCTTTTATAGTAGTACGCTGGTCAACCTTTGTCAATATGCCCGGACCGCAATTCTATTTTTCCCTTCTTTTTTTGCCCGGTACAGATGCCGGTCTGCGGTTTCCAATAGGGCTTTGCCGCTGTCACCGTCCCCGGGGAAAACCGCCAAACCAATGGATATCGTAGTGGATACCCCTTCAATGAGGATCTCTTCAATGTTTCTCCGTATTCGCTCTCCGATATGCTGTGCCGCCCCCCGATCCGTATCCTTCAGTAGAATCATAAATTCCTCCCCGCCGTAGCGTCCCACAAGGTCCTTATCCCGCACACTTTTTTTCATGGCTTCTCCGAAGGCTTTTATGAATCGGTCCCCCAGAATGTGGCCGCAGGTATCATTAATCCCTTTGAAATTATCAATATCCAGCATCATCAACGAAAAGGCGGGACTGGATTTTTCCCGGCCTTCGAAGTACTCCTGGTAGAGGGTTAAGAAACTTTCTTTATTATAAAGTCCCGTCAGCCCGTCCCGCTGCACTTCGGACTGTAACCGATCGATATAATTCAGATTCGAAAGAATCAGCCCGATATGCCCTCCGATGATTTTTAAGAACCGAATCTGCTCTTTAGTAAAAATTTCGTATTGTTCGTTATCCACATACATCACCCCTAAGGGATTTCCCTGAAGGTTTAAAATCGGCACGGTAACATTGGAGTATATGTTCAGTTCCTCGGCCAGTTCCCGGTCGCACCGGGGATCCGTTCTTGCGTCGTAGACGATAATGGGCTCTTTTTTCTCCAACGCCAAAATCCCGGTGTGGTCGGTAACCAGGCTTTTATCCATTGGATACTTCACCCCCGCCTCGGGCTCTAAAAAGTTGGAATAATAGGGAAGCAGGTATTCCTTTTTTTTATCCAGCAGGGCAATGGTACATTTTTTCATGGCGATGGCCTTGGGAATATCCCGGACCATTTTTCTCATAATCTGACCCATATCCGCTTGATTGTTTTGATAGGATAAAATATTTTCCAGATAATTTACCCGAAAAAGCATGGCCTGGTAAAAATGATTGCTCCTTTGAATCCGGGTCAGAAATGCCACCAGTTCCCTTGCTGCAAATCTTCCAAAGTCCCGGGCTGCATTAGAGATTTCCTCACTCCCGGTGATATATACCATTAAAAGATGTTTAAAGTCGCTGCGGGAGATGATGGGAATCGTATAGGCCTGGGAAATCGAAAACATTCTTCGACTGTCCCCGAAATAAGGGTCTATTTCCTCTTTTCCTTTCAGGTACAGGATTTTCCGATAATCTTTAATCGGCCGCTCGATGGGTAGGGGAGTTTTCCTCTGCTGATGGCTGCCGGACACTTTTCTGACCACCGCCTGGTTCTGGTCCCCTTTGAAATCATAAAACAAAACCTCTACCCCGAAACGGGATTTAATAAACCTGCCGGTCAGGTCGATTCCCCGGTCTTTATCATGCTGTCGATTGAGTATACGGGTAATATGTAAATATGCTTTTTTCAGTTCATGATCCTTCATGTACTTCCCTCCTGCCGGGTATCTCCTGATTTTTCACACAACCGCTATTTATTCTTTGCCGCTAATAATTCAAATTTTCCGTCTACTCTATAATACCATAAATTTGTTTATTCGAGAATCTTTCATTGACAGCGCTTTTGGAATCTGTTATATTTTTAGAAACGCAAGCCTTTAATTTAGTCCTGTGAGACTAAAAAGGGAGTTTAAGCTCCCTACCAACTTCAAGGGAGGAATAAAAATGAACAGCACTGTCAAACATTTAGTAGACCCCAACGATTTTACTGTGGAGGAAATCAACCAGGTCATTGACCTCGGTCTGAAAATCCACAAAAACCCCGCAAGCTACGCCCGTCTTTGCGAAGGAAAGATCCTTGGCACCCTGTTTTACGAACCCAGCACCCGTACCCGTCTAAGTTTTGAATCCGCCATGCTCCGTCTTGGAGGAAAGGTTCTCGGATTTTCCGATGCCAATACTTCCGCCGTTAAAAAAGGAGAAAGTCTCGCCGATACCATCCGCGTTCTGGATGATTACTGCGATGCCTTAGTGATGCGTCATCCCATGGAGGGGGCTCCAAAGCTTGCTTCGGAATACGCCACGGTCCCGGTGATCAACGGCGGGGACGGAGGACATCAACACCCTACCCAGACCCTGACGGATCTGATTACCATTAAACATTTCAAAGGCCATATCGGCAGCTTGAAAATTGCCATTTGCGGCGACTTATTATTCGGTCGAACCGTCCACTCCTTACTAAAAACCCTCAGCCGTTTCGAAAACATATCCTTTTATTTAATTTCCCCCCCGGAACTTAAGATTCCCAAGCATTTAAAGGATTATCTTCTGGATGCCTATAAGGTCTCCATTACGGAATTTACCGATTTGGAAGACTGCATTGAAGAGGCGGATATCCTCTATATGACCCGAATACAAAAGGAGCGTTTCTTAAATGAAGAGGAATACATGCGTCTGAAGGACAGCTACATCCTCACCCGGGATAAGCTCTCCGATGCCAAACCGGAGCTGATGGTCATGCATCCCCTGCCCCGGGTCAATGAAATTCATTATGATGTGGACGGAGATCCCCGGGCCAAATATTTTGATCAGGCGGCCTTTGGGGTGTATGTTCGAATGGCCTTGATATCAATTTTATTGGAGGTGGCGGATCATGCTTAAGGTAACGGGTATACAAAAAGGAATTGTCATTGATCATATCGCTAAGGGAAACGGAATTAAAATTTTCGAGAAACTGAGACTTTCCCAGGTGGATTATCCGGTGGTTCTATTAATCAATGTTTCCAGTCAGAAACTGGGGCAAAAGGACATCATTAAAATCCAGGATAATGTGGATATCGACTTTACCATGCTTGGACTGATCGATCCCAAGGCTACGGTCAACATCATCGAGGATGAAAAAATCGTCTCCAAACAGAGTCTCGAGATCCCGCGGGAAGTTACCGGGCTCTTTCAATGCAAAAACCCCCGCTGCGTCACCTCGGTGGATGATTATGCCGTACCGAAGTTTACCCGGGTGGAAAACGGAAAGATCCAGTATCGCTGCAATTACTGCGAAGAGCTGACGGAGTATAAACTTTAAATAAATTTTCTATCAGAAAAAGGCCTGAGAACAATTTCTCAGGCCTTTTTAGATAAATAATTTTTTTATAGACATTTTCACAGACTGCTTTTTAAGGTTTTCAGGCAATCCCCTTGAGATATCCTAGGAAACCTTTCGCTCATACTGCAGGGGATTTTCCGTCCCCTGATACTTTCCCCACAATTCTTTAAGATCCAGATGTCGGGCGGCAATAGAGTCGTACCCTCCGACTTTGAAGGCAAATTCAACGGAAAAACCCAGAGTAAGGGCGATCAGCAACGTGCCGAACCCCACAGGGCCTCCCATTAAAAAGCCGAGAAACAGAGCGGAACCCTCAATAATTCCCCGGATCAGCCATACCGGCCTCTTGGTTTTCCGTACCAGCCCTTCCATCAATCCATCCCGGGGGCCGGCACCCAGTTTTACCCGTAAGTAAAAATAGGTTCCCCAGCCGATAAAAAATACTCCGATTAAAATCATCACAACCGAGACCAGGAAATGCTCCGGCGTTGGAATGTCTACCAGGGAGTCCAGTATATCGATGAACATACCGATAAAGACCATATTCATAATACTGGCCAGCCCCGGTATCTGTCCTAAGAAAAAGGCAACGGTTAAAATAAGCAGCCCCATTAACTGGGTAGCCTGCCCCATGGTAACGGGAAAGTAATTGGACATTCCCACATGGAATACTCCCCAGGGAGCCATTCCGATTCCCGCATCCCGGGTAAGGAGGATTCCCACGGCAAAGAACATAAATCCTAAAAATAAGTTCGGACTTTTGATTAACACATCTTGGATCGTAATTTTTGCAGCTTTTGTCATTAATATACCTTCTTTCTACTGGTGTTGCTGTTTTTCGGCAGCTTTAAAGTTCCCTCAGAGCCTGCTCCGCCCGATGGCATCAATGGGTTTCCCTCCCATTATCTTTAGCCCTCCGAAATAATAGGACTTCATTATATCACTTTCCGGCAGGATTTCCATTATTTTATTTATTTTTTTGTTTAGTGCTTAATTCAACTGGGTATACCTTATATTGTTAGTATTTAATACACTGAAAGGGGAAATGAACTATGCAGAAATATGTATGTGTACCATGTGGCTATATTTACGATCCCGAGGTTGGCGATCCGGATTCAGGGATTGACCCGGGAACTTCCTTTGATGATTTACCGGATGACTGGGTATGTCCTGTCTGCGGCGTAGACAAAAGCATGTTTGAGCCCGAGGAATAATACCGATTTAATCAGAACGGCAAGTTAAAACCTTCTAGGAGTATATACTCTATAGAAGGTTTTTTTATGGGGACTTTTCCTTTTGAGGAATTGCCCAGGTCTTCATAAACTCTGCCAGCTGAAAAATCATATAGTAAAAGACCCCCAGGGCCACAATAAACAAAGTAAAGCCGATGCCTGCCCGGTGAACATTGCCCATTTCATTGGTGTAGAATTCAACTAAATAATAGGTCAGGCCGGGGAAATAAAACATTCGCTCAATGATTACCAGACTGGAAAACATCATTACAAGAATCGTTGGAAAGGCCCCGAAAAGTTCCATCACAATACCCCGAAAATAATGTACGCGAAAAAGGCGGTAAGGCCCGCAGCCCTTTCCCCTGGCCACTCGGATATAGGGTTCTTTCCCCATTTCCTGTAGGGCTTCCGCTGTGGTCTTTGCAATATATGCTCCGGGGAGTACAGAGATTGCCAATATGGGATAGATCGTATTCAACCAGCTGCTGTAACCTGCATGGGGTATGGGAGACCACTGATTTCGATATAAAAAAGCCCCAAGCAGCTGGATCCCCAGAACCACAAGAATTTCCGGTAACGAAAAGGGAAGGATTTTTTGCAGGGTCTTAAAGGTTCCCTTTTTATGGATTTTTTTTCGGTCCAGGATTCCCTTAGGAACCCCCCAAAGGAGACCGAGAAGCAGTCCGAATAAAAACACGGAAAAACTTCTCAGGGCCGTGACTCCCAGTAAATTTCCCAAACTCTGATTATCAAAGGGAACCCGGAATATTTTGCCGCTGTAGAGCAGGAAAAGATTTTCTTTAATATTTTCATGGATTTCCTTCCAGGTGGTATTAATCTGAAAGTCTCCATCATAATAATCCAGGTTAAAATTTACCGGTACGCTGGTAATAATCACCAGTAAAGTAACCAGCAGCAGTAGAAAAAACAGCTTTTTTAAAACTCTTTTAAATACTTCCCGGCGAAACTCTTTATTCATTTACAGGACCTCCTCAATCCGGATTTCCTCCATTAAAATGATCCGTCATTGTGATCATATCCAGGATGCACTGTCCTTGCTGCTCCAGAAAAGTTTTGTGAACAGTACTGGGGTCTGGGGGCTCCCCTTCCATAAAGGAGTAATATTCCTCCCCCACTCCAATGGAAAACATCGAACTTAACGATAGACCTGCAACGGCTCCGCTGCCTCTTAAATTCATTGTCAGATGATAGCGCAGGTCATTGCGGTCCAAAGTGCTTTGCAGGTCATACATTAATTGTTGAAATTGGATCTGCTGAGCTTTGGAAGTATATAAACTTACCTGTAAACTGCGCTGGGTTTCCCTGGGGATATAGCCTATATCAATGTAAGTGTAATTCACTCGGCTATGGGGAATCACCGGACGGACCATATACCGATTCGGCTCATCAATATTAAACTCCGCGCCATTTCCGTCCCAGAAAATAAACATAAGGGTTTGTTCCAGCTGCTCGCCGGTTTCTCGCAAGGTTTCTGCCAGGGTGATTCCATTGGCCGCTGCGGTGGCCCGGGTAGGGGAGATCAGCTCTTCCCCTCGATATATTCCGTCATAACGTGCGCCGATAATCACAAGGCTCTCCTTTGTTCCCCGGGCATCGGGATCCATGATTTTTTCCCAGTTTTTCCCCGGAATTATACCGATCATCGTCTCCTGTTGATGTTCTTTTCCCGAGGAAAAAATATAGGAATCATCCATCGGCTTTACCAAGGCTGCGCCTTCCAACTTCTCGGTGATATAGTTCTGCACCCCTTCTTTCCCCTCCTGATCCATCAGATGCTCTAAATGTTCCCAGGACTGCTCGCCGTCAAATAAATAAAGACTTTGGGCGCCGGGATACAGGATAAACCCGATAAGCATTATTGCTGCAGCGGTTTTTATCACAATAGGAAACCGGTATTTTTGAAATTCCCCTATCTGCCGGATATACAGTACCGGGGAGAGCTGATGAATTCCTCTTTGTATCCAGGAAACCACCCGGGAATCTCTTTTTTCAAACTCCTCTTTTAATCCTTCTCCAATAAGATTGAAACCGGTGATCCCTATAAAAAAAGCCGCTGCGGGGAAAAGCACCAGCCAGTAATGGCCTGCCCGGATATCGATAGGGGCCCGGGCCAGCAGGTTAGACCATTCCGCATTTACTGCGGTGAACCATTGAGGGGCGCCGTCGATGACCATGGCCCCTTGACTGGGCCCAATAAAGATTCCAAGAATGCTGAGCTGTGCCAGTAAAAAAAGTACCAGGCCCATTTCGATAAAACCCCAGCTGATTAACGAGGGGGTTAAGTGGGGAAGGATATTTTCTTTTAGAATCTGTCCCCGGTGTTTTCCAAGGGCGACCTCACCCTCGATAAAATCTTCCCTCATGATTCTTTCCGTGCGCTCTTCAATCTGTCTTCCTAGTTTCGGCCAGCCGACAATGGTAAGTACGATGACAAAAATCGGCATTGCCCGGTTCAGAGGGAGGTTTCTTATATATTCGATATTTAAAATAATAAAGCTGAAAATCAGACTGGGGATTGTGGTAAACAGCGTATTAAAAACCCTTAATCCTTTGGAGAAAAGAGGGAACTTCATTCCCGCCAGGACCCCCGCAGGTACGGCGGCCAAAAAACGAAAAAACACCACTAAAATTACTGCCTTTAGGGTTGTATGGGTTCCATAAACCAGTCGGGTCCAAAGGTCTCTTCCGACCCCGTCGGTTCCCAGCCAAGCCTTGGAATTCGGGGGATGGGGCGGCCGTAAATACTCCTTTACCGTTTCTCCGTCAATTACCCGTTCCTCCACTTGAATCCGTGGCTGCTGGGTGTTTGGATCCTGGGATGTGAACCAATGGGGAAAAAAGGCCATTGCACCTAAGAAAATGGCAATTGCGACGCCCATCAGCAGCGTAATATTTATATTTTTCATAACCATCCCCCCAGCTTTTCAGGTGTAAACTTTCATTATTTCCAACCCTTTTGTTGTGGCTGAACACTTTTGGTCGGTTCTTCCCCTGGGCGATATTTCCTATTGGCCCTTTAACCTTTTGTCTCATCCATTTGCGTTAATATATCCGGTAATAAATACCCATAAAAGGTTTCCAGATTCTGCTTTTTGCCTAGGAATTTTCCAGTAATCGGCTGTGCAAAATAAAGATTCAATAAATGCATCAGCATCTTATCTTTGGCAATGGCCTTGGTAAAGACCCCTGCCTCCACCCCTTCTTCGATTAAAAAATAAAGCATTTCTCCGACCGTGGGGATATGAATAAAGTCCCGGGAGGCTAACTGCCCTTCCTCTGCTACTTGATGACTCAGCTTAGGATCCTGCAAAATCCATTCATAGTCCTGGGGAAATACATGAATTAAATCCGCTCTTGTAAAGGGAAGTTCTTCAAGCATTTTCTCTCCCCTCCGTAGAATATGGCGTACAAATTTCGTAAAGCTGTTGGCGTATTTATCATCTTCCATGGCGGTATAATTAAATATATATTCAATCCGCTGTTTAACCGATTCCCCCTGGTCTTTTTGTTCCTTCAGCTCCAGCCAGAGGTTGCCGCAAAAATCGTAGCCGTAATAAGTAAAGAGATGTTCCTTCGAGGGGAAATAATTAAAAAAGGTGCCCCGGGATATTCCCACTTCCTCACATAACACATCAATGGTTAAATCCTCTTCCCGCTCTTCTTTGATATATTTTAAAAAAACTTTTAGCGTTTTATAACGGGTATTGGCAAATTTAAATTCCCGTTGGGTTAATAAGCTGTTTTTTTTCATTTTCCACCGCTCCCTTGCCGATTCATTTCTGTACTTTAGTATAAATAATTGTACGACTTTTACCGGTTTTTGTCAAGAAAAGAACCTAGACCCCTGGGAGTCTAAGTTCTATAAGTTTCATTCAGTTTCTTCGATGATTTCCCCCTCGGGCTCTTCGGGGGATTCCGGTCTTTCCAAGAGCGGGGCCATGTTTTCCCAGGCTTCTTCAATCCCCAGTTTTTTAAGGGAGGAAAGGGGCATGATTCGACTGCCCGGAGGCATTTCCAAGGTTTCCCGAATGATTTTAAAATGCTTCTGATACTTGCTTCGGGTGATTTTGTCGAGCTTCGTGGCCAATACTAAGGAACCGTATCCGTAGTGTTTCAGCCAGTCATACATTAACTGATCGTCCTTGGAGGGTTTGTGTCGGATGTCCACCAGCTGCACCACTTCCTGAAGGTTCTCCCGGGTGGAAAGGTAGGTTTCAATCATTTTTCCCCAGGAGGCCCGTTCCGGTTTGGAAGTCTTTGCGTAACCGTATCCCGGAAGATCCACCAGATAAAAGGCGTTGTTGATCAGATAAAAATTGATCGTTCGGGTTTTCCCGGGGCTGGAGCTGACCCGGGCCAGCTTTCTTCTTCTAAGCAGCGTGTTGATGGCCGAGGATTTTCCCACATTGGAGCGTCCCACCATGGCGATTTCCGGCAAATTCCCTTCGGGATACTGCTCCGGCTTAACGGCACTCATCACAATTTCTGCGGTGTTAATCTTCATTGGAATCATCCTTTACCAGGGCGTGTTCCAGAACCGTATCCATATCTTCCACCAATACAAATTCCAGACTGTCCCGTACATTTTTAGGGATATCCTCTAAATCCCGTTTATTATCAATCGGTAAAAGCACTTTATCGATTCCCGCTCTTTTTGCGGCCAGGACTTTCTCTTTCACCCCACCAATGGGCAGTGCTCGGCCCCGGAGGGTGATCTCTCCGGTCATGGCAACGTTTTTGTATACCGGAATATCGGTCAGGGCGGAAATTACGGCAGTGGCCATGGCAAGCCCCGCAGAAGGTCCGTCCTTGGGGGTGGCCCCTTCGGGAATGTGGATGTGAATATCTTTTTTCGCGTGGAACTCGGGATCAATATTGTATTTTTCCGCCACGGAACGGATATAACTGATGCCCGCCTGGGCGGACTCCTTCATCACGTCTCCCAATTGACCGGTTAAAACCAGTTTTCCGGTACCCTTCATCAGAGTTACCTCCACCGACAGGGTGACCCCGCCGACACTGGTCCAGGCAAGACCCCGAACGATTCCCACCTCGTCCCGCTGATTGATCAGCTCATAACGGTAGAGGGGTTTTCCTAAATATTTCTCAATATTTTTAGGGGTTAGTTTTACCGATTTAATATCTTCTTCTACAATGCGCTTTGCCACTTTCCGGCATACATTGGCAATTTGCCGTTCAAGATTCCGAACTCCGGCTTCCCGGGTGTAATAATTGATCAGATCCCGAAGGCCCTTTTCTTCAATACGAAGATTGCTTTTTTTCAGTCCATGGTCTTTAATCTGTTTCGGAATTAAATATTTCTCTCCGATTTTTACTTTTTCCTCTTCGGTATATCCGGCTATCCGGATCACTTCCATCCGGTCCAATAGCGGTCTTGGTATACTGTGGGTGGTGTTGGCCGTGGTAACGAACATCACATTGGACAGATCAAAGGGAATATCCAGGTAATGATCGGTAAAATCCTTGTTCTGCTCCGGGTCCAGCACTTCCAATAGGGCAGAGGCCGGGTCTCCCCGAAAATCGTTGGCAACCTTATCGATCTCGTCAAATAGGAATACCGGATTTTTGCTTTTCGCCTGGCGCATTGAGGTGATGATTCTACCCGGAATGGCGCCCACATAGGTTCTTCTGTGGCCACGGATCTCCGCTTCATCCCGGATACCCCCCAGGGACATTCGAACAAAGTGGCGGTTCAGTGACCGGGCAATGGATTTGGCAATGGAGGTTTTCCCTACCCCCGGTGGTCCCACCAGACAAAGAATGGGTCCTTTAATCGTTTGGGAAAGCTGACGAATGGCTAAGTATTCCAGAATTCTTTCCTTTACCTTTTCCAAACCGTAATGGTCCTCATCCAGTATCGCTGCGGATTCGGTAATATCCAGTTTATCCTTGGTCTCTTTATCCCAGGGCAAATTCAGTACCCAGTCCACATAATTCCGGATAACCCCCGTTTCTTGGGAACCGGGAGAGAGTTTCAGTAAACGGTCGATTTCCCGCAGGACTTTTTCATTGATTTCTTCCGATAGCTGAAGTTTGTTGAGCTTTTCTTTATACTCCTCCACTTCCTCTACGATGCCTTCATCTTCTCCCAATTCTTTTTGGATCGCCTTTAACTGTTCCCGAAGATAATAATCCTTTTGTACTTTGTTGACCTGATCCTTTACCCGGCTGTTGATGGTGTTTTCAATTTCCAGTACCTGAATATGTTCCAGCAGCAGTTTGTAAAGAATTTCCAAACGCTCCTCGGGCTCAAAGGCACTGAGGATTTCCTGATTCTCCTTGGGACTCAGGGGGATGTTTGCAGCAATGGTATCCGCCAGTCGTCCGGCGTCTTCAATCTCTGCCAGGGTCACCAGTATTTCCGGAGAAATTTTCGTGTTGTTCTCCACGTATTCTTCGAAGGTATCCAGTACACTTTTCATCAGGGCTTTTCCCTGAGGGGTCACGGCTTCATCGTCGATACTTTCTTCCACCTCTACGACAAAGTAGGGGTCTTCCTGCATAAAATCGGTAATTTCCCCTCGGGATATTCCCTCTACCAGTACCCGGATGGTATCCCCCGGCAGTTTTAACATCTGTTTGATTTTTGCGATGGTTCCCACATGATAAAAGTCATCGGTGGAGGGCATACTGATCTCCGCCTCTTTCTGGGAAACCAGAAATACCATCTGATCATGGATCATGGCTTCCTCCAGCGCTTTAATCGACTGCTCCCGTCCCACATCAAAATGCAGAACCATATATGGAAAAATTGACATGCCCCGTAAGGGAATCAGCGGCAGTTCCATGTTTTTATGTTTCATTTAAATCCTCCTCGTTTCTGACGCCTAACATTGTAGGCTGATTGTCGCATTCTATTATAACTTTTCAATCTTCCTTTTTCAAGATGAATACCCTTTTATTCTTCAGATTAACAGTTACTCCCTACATTTGCAAATGATCCTGATTTATTTACGGGAGTTTTTTTCTCCTTAGTTCCTTAACTGAATATGTTATAATGGAAATCGGACAGGGAAATGCTACATATTATATTTGATTTATATTTTGATGATTTTCCCTATCTTTTTATATCCTTACCGTTTTTATAATACCTGTTTAGGAGGTCTTTTATGTCGAAGGAACGTTTGAAATTATTCTATACTTTTTTCCGGGTAGGGGCATTCACCTTTGGCGGCGGTTATGCCATGGTTCCCGTGATCCAGAAGGAAATGGTGGAAAGAGCAAAACTCATTGATGAGAAGGAGTTTTTAGATATCATTGCCGTGGCCCAGAGTCTTCCCGGGGCTGTGGCGGTTAACACCTCTGTTTTTGTCGGCTTTAAACTGTATGGTATTCTCGGAGCGCTGTCCGCTTTATTGGGTACGGTACTGCCTTCGATGATCGTGATCACTTTCCTGGCGGTATTTTATCAGCAGGTGCAGAACATCCAAAGCATCGAACTGTTTTTCCGAGGGGTTCGCCCCGCCATTGTGGCGCTGATTTTCATGGCCGCGGTAAAACTGGCTAAAAATCTGGATCCTACCACTTTTAATATCCTACTGGGAACGGCGGCCTTTGTAGGCATCGTCTTTTTGGGGATCCATCCGATTCTGGTAATTATCGCTGCCGCAACCGTCGGCTTAATCCGGGAAAAAAAGGAGGAACATCATGGAGCTTCTTAACATCTTTTGGGTATTTTTACGGATCGGAGCCTTCAGCTTCGGCGGCGGCTATGCCATGCTTCCGCTGATTGAGCAGGAAGTGGTCCGAAATCATCACTGGCTGGAACTCAGTGAATTTGTGGATATCATCGCCCTGTCCCAGATGTCTCCGGGCCCGATTTCCATTAACGCCGCTACCTTTATCGGCTTTAAACATGTGGGGATTGTCGGGGGTATTGTCGGCACCATCGGAGTGGTTGCTTTTTCCTTCTTCATTGTTACGGTAATGGCCAGCATCATTTTAAAGAACCGGGAGTCCAGCACCATAGAAGGGATCTTTCGCGGCATCCGTCCCGCAGTAATCGGCCTGATCGGAGCGGCCTGTGTGTCGTTATTTACAACCTCCGTTGTGGATCTTCGAACCCTGGGGATCGGAATTGCTGCGCTGCTGATCATTGGAAAGTTTAAACTTCACCCGATAGCCATTGTCATGATTTCCGGATTCCTCGGGATTATTGTGTATTCTTTTTGATTACAGGACTAGGCGTTATGCGGTTTGCAGCGATAAAGTAAAAGGATGGTCTGAATAGACCATCCTTTTTTGTGTCTTTATTAATGTTTACAGGTTACGATGCGTTTTCCGCAGGGGTCTCGGGTTGTTCTTCCGCGGTTTTTAGAATAATGGTCGGGGCGTCGCCCTGATCCACGGTATTCCTGGTGATGATGATTTTTGCGATATCATCCCGGGAAGGAATATCGTACATAATATCGTTCATAATGCTCTCGGTGATTCCCCGAAGTCCCCGGGCACCGGTTTTTCGCGTGATGGCTTTTTTCGCAATTGCCACCAGAGCCTCTTCTTCAAAGTCCACTTCCACTTCGTCCAGCTGGAAGAGCTTTTTATACTGCTTGGTAAGGGCATTTTTCGGTTCCGTTAAGATCTGAACCAGGGCTGCTTCATCCAGCTCCTCTAAGGTTACCAGTACCGGAATTCGACCCACAAACTCAGGAATCAGTCCGTACTTCAGTAAATCCTCGGGTTCCAGATTCTTCAGAAGTTCCTTCTCGTCCATTTTGCTGGTTTTTGCCACATCGGCACCAAAGCCCATGGATTTCTTTCCTACCCGGTTTTGGATAACCTTTTCAATACCTCCGAAGGCGCCGCCCACAATAAACAGGATGTTCTTCGTATCGATTTGAATGAAATCCTGATGGGGATGCTTTCTGCCTCCCTGAGGGGGAACGCTTGCCACGGTCCCTTCTAAAATCTTCAGCAGGGCCTGCTGCACCCCTTCCCCGCTTACGTCCCGGGTAATGGAAGGATTGTCGGATTTTTTCGAGACTTTGTCAATCTCGTCAATATAGATAATCCCTTTTTCCGCTTTTTCCACATCGAAATCCGCTGCCTGGATGATTTTTAAAAGGATGTTTTCCACATCTTCACCCACATATCCGGCTTCGGTTAAGGCGGTGGCGTCGGCAATGGCAAAGGGCACATTCAGCAACTTCGCCAAGGTTTGAGCCAGTAAGGTTTTACCGCTCCCGGTCGGGCCAAGCATTGCGATATTGCTTTTTTCCAGCTCAATCTCATCGTTTTTGGATTCGTTGTTGATTCGTTTATAGTGATTGTAAACCGCAACCGCCAGGGTCTTTTTGGCATCGTCCTGTCCGATTACGTATTCGTCTAAAATCTCTTTGATCTCTTTGGGTTTTGGAAGGTCCAGGGTTTCCATTTCCTCATTTTCTTCAAATTCTTCCTGGATGATTTCCTGACATAAGTCAATACACTCATCACAAATATACACATTGGGGCCGGCAATCAGTCTTTTTACCTGGTCCTGGGACTTCCCGCAAAAAGAACACTTCAATTGCTTTTTCTCTTCATATTTAGCCATATTAACACCTCTCTTGGGGGGTTACGGTTTTTGAATAATTACTTTGTCAATAACCCCGTATTCTTTCGCTTCTTCTGCGGACATGAAGAAATCCCGATCCGTATCTTTTCGCATTTTCTCAATAGGCTGTCCTGTCTTTTCCGCTAGAATCTGGTTCATATGCTCCCGCATTTTTACAATTCTCTCGGCATGGATTCGGATATCTTCGGCTTGACCTTGGGTCCCTCCTAAGGGCTGATGCAGCATTACTTCTGCGTTGGGCAGGGCTACTCTTTTTCCTTTTGCACCGGCGGCAAGTAAAAATGCCCCCATACTGGCTGCCATCCCTACGCAGGTGGTAGCTACATCGGGCTTTACATGATTCATTGTATCATAAATGGCCATACCTGCAGTAATGGAGCCTCCGGGACTGTTGATGTAGATCTGGATGTCCTTTTCAGGATCCTCGGCTTCCAGAAATAGAAGCTGGGCTACCATCAAACTTGCAGTTTGATCATTGATTTCGCTGGTTAAAAAAATAATCCGTTCTTTTAACAGTCGGGAGTAAATATCATAGGATCGTTCCCCTCGACTGGTTTGTTCAACGACCATTGGAATTAATGCCATGGTTTATTCCTCCTTAAGTTCAACTTTTATCAAGTTGTGATGATTTATATTCAGGCTTTCGCCGATAAAAACAGGTTTTTCAAAAGGGCCGCTTTGGGCCCTTTGTAATAGTTTTTACGCTTCGTTTTCCCCGTTGTCATTCTCTTCAGTGTCTTCAGCAGTTTCGGCTTCTTCGGCCTTTGGTTCCACTTCCGTTACCTTGGCTTCTTCAACCAGAAGTTTGGCTGCTTTACGATTTTTCAGGCTGTCCTTAATATTTTCTTTTTCAGCATCCCCTAAGGTCTCTTTGACTTTATCCACCTCTTGGTTATACTGCTCGGCAATCTTTTTAATCTCTTCTTCTACGTCTTCTTCCGTAGGCTCGATATTTTCAAGCTCCGCAATTTTTTCTAAGGCCAGTTGGGTTTTTACCCGTTTTTCCGCGTCCTCTTTCATTTGTTCCCGAAGATCGTCTTCGGTGGACCCGGTCATTTCCAGATATTTTTTCAGTTCCAGACCCTGATACCGCAGCTGCATATCAAAATCCCGAATCATCATGTCGGTTTGTCGCTTAATTACGGCCCCGGGAATTTTTACGTCCACTTTTTCAATCAGCTGGTCCATAACCTGCTTTTCCACTTCCTGTTCCTGGTTCTTTTTCTTGCCTTCCGCAATTTTTTCTTCCACGTCTTTTTTGAGCTCATCCAAAGAATCAAACTCCGATACATCCTTGGCGAATTCGTCGTCTAAGGCCGGCAGTTCCTTTTCTTTGATTTCCTGTACCGTTACTTCAAACTTGGCTTCTTTTCCGGCTAAGTTCTCCGCCTGGTAATCCTCAGGGAAAGATACGGCTACTTCCTTTTCTTCTCCGGCTTCAGCACCGATCAACTGCTCTTCAAATCCGGGAATGAACTGTCCGGAACCCAGGGTTAACTCATGACCTTCGGCTTTACCGCCCTCAAAGGCTTCCCCGTCAATAAATCCTTCGAAGTCGATGGTTAGGATG
Source organism: Clostridiales bacterium (assembly GCA_007120165.1). Lineage (GTDB taxonomy): Bacteria > Bacillota > Clostridia > Peptostreptococcales > T1SED10-28 > Isachenkonia. The sequence continues at coordinate 289 of SKOH01000135.1, read as the reverse complement.
TCGCCGTCCTTCGCTTCCCGATCTTCAATGGTAATCATTCGGGCATTTTGCTCCTGCATGGTCTTCAGTTCCATTTCAATTTCCTGATCGGAAACTTCAAACTTGGTTTTTTCCGCTTCCAATCCTTTGTAGTCATTCAGCTCGATCTCCGGCATGATTTCTACCTTTGCGGTGAACTCCAGGTCTTTTTCAGGATCGATGTTTTCAATATCAATTTCCGGCTGATCTACAGGATCAATTTTCAGATCCTCCAGGGCCTTTTCATAAGCCTAAATCGGAAGAGCGTCGT
>SKOH01000153.1 GCA_007120165.1 Clostridiales bacterium | reverse complement strand
ATTTCAATTGGTCTACCAAAGCGTAGTTATTGAGTCCCAAATACTTATCCGCGGGAAGAAGTTCCGCCTGGTCCTTTGATACTTTTAGAATCGACCACTCTGCGCCGCTGCCGTCGCCTTCAATCACAATGGCTTTCAGCCCTAATTTGATCATTGCCTGGGCAGCGGTACCTCCGGCATTGGCCTCTTTAATGGTATTGGTTAAGGGACTTTTCCCGCCGACCGAAAGTCGTCCGGAGTTCGGTGCAGTGGTCCCCCCAAGCAAGCCGGGACAAACAATCAATTTATTTTCCAAGCCTAAGGGATCGCACTGAGGATTCACTTCTTCATTTAACAGTTTTGCAATTAAACTCCGACCTCCCGCATACTTATAATCATCGCCGGGGGTTTGAAACCTGCTTTCTTTATTGCTGACATTGACTCTTAAAAACTTCACATGCATTCCTCCCTTTCCTAGTAAATTTCATATTTTTATGTGGTTTGCTTTTCCCTCCTTTGCTGATTACTCAACTTATGGTTAAATAAATCCTCCGACTTACCCTACTATAAGCAAAAAACATGCCTAATTGACTGAGTTTTCAGTTAATAAGACATGTTTTAATAATTTTTTTCCCAAATTCAGTATTTTCAATGGGTGTAATTTTTAATAAAAAAATAAAAAATATTATTATTTTTTAGTCGATGGTTGTAACGATTAATTCTTAATTGCAGCGTGTAAAAAAATTTAACAACTCTGTTTTTGTAAAATAATTTTACAACTTAGCAATAGGCCTATTTATTTACCGACTTCCCCAGTCTTTTCAAGATGATATTTTCTTAATTTCTGATAAATGGTTGGTCTGCTAACCCCCAGTTTTGATGCCGCACAGGAGATTTGACCATGGCATTCTTTAACCACCATTTTTATTGCGGTTTTCTCGGCGATTTCCAAGATGCTAACAGAGGTGCTGTAAGATTTTTTTACACTACTTAAAATTTCATTTTCCACGCTGTTTTCCGTATAGGCGGCTCGAATTTCTTCCGGCAAGGCATCCGGGGTAAGCTCTTTTTCTTGATGGTTCAGCACGATGGCTCTTTCGATCACATTTTTCAGCTCTCGTAAATTCCCCGGCCAGGTATATTTTGCTAAATAAGCGATGAAATCATCCGTAATCCCCATTAATTGAAGATTGTACAACTTAGAATACTGATTCACAAAATGCTCTGCCAACACCGGAATGTCCTGTATTCGGTCACGCAGTGGCGGCAAGAATAGTTTTATAATTTTTATACGGTAATAAAAATCTTCTCGAAAGTTCCCTTTTCGAGCTTCCTCCAACAGATCCTTCTTAGTGGCTGAAATAATCCTAATATCAATGGGGCTTTCCCGAATACTTCCTAAACGGGATACCTTATTGGTTGACAACGCCCGAAGGAGTTTAATTTGAGTAAGCAGTGGCATACTCTCCACCTCATCCAAAAACAATGTACCCCCCGAGGCAATTTCCAGTTTCCCGGGTTTCCCGCCTTTTAAGGCCCCGGTGAAGGCTCCCGGTTGATAGCCAAACAGTTCGCTTTCAATCAATTCTTGGGGGATGGCCCCACAGTTAATGCCTACAAAAGGTTTATCTTTTCGATCACTGGCATTATGAATGGCTTGGGCCAGCAGTTCTTTACCGGTTCCACTTTCCCCTTCGATCAGGATCGACGATAAAGAGGTGGCTACCAGCTTTGCCGTAGATTTTAACTGCTGCATCTCCGGATGGGTGGTTACGATATCCTCAAAGGTATAAATTGCCTGATTGCCACGAAGGGTATTGTTGAGCCGGATAATATTATTGGTTTCCTCAAATAAAATCATGCAACCTTTCCCGCTACCCCCAGAGTTACCAATGTGTTTTGTAGTAATGACAAAGGATTTGTTTTCATTATTGATGTTAAGAAAAATTTCCTTATTCATTATATCGCTGCTTAAGGAATGGGCATCATCAATCCGATTCACATAATGCTGGATTTCGTCCGCTAACCCGCCGTCCTCCCGGTCCTTTGAGAGATTTAACATTCGAACAATCTTTTCATTGTATTTATCCACCCGTTTTTTCTCATCCAGGTAAATGATCCCCTTAGGGAAGTATTCGATAATTTCATTTAACGTCTCATTGTAGCCGGTAAGTTCCTCCATCATATCTCCAATCATTCGCTGATTGTTAAATATTTTGGTAAAGGTGGTGGCAAGTCCCAACGTCTCCATCGACTGCTGCTTATCAAAACTGGAGATATTCAATACCCCGATGATCTTTCCATGTTCGTCGTGAAAGGGCGCCGCTGAACAGTTGGCCTGGTGCAGATTGGTGTGAAAGTGTTCGTGATTCATCAGCTGTATCGGGGTGTTGGTTTGGATCGCCAGGGAAATCGCCGAGGTTCCGATGGCTTTTTCCGAGGCCTCTTTCAGCGGGAATAACGGTCGAATCCCCTCTTCACTGATATCTTCCTTTGTAAGGATCATATGAGTGGAGTTGGCGTATTGGTCGAATAACTGAAACTGCAGGCCGGTTTTTGTTGATAACTCCTGCATTAAAAGAATAATGTTGCCGTATTTTTCGGACAGCTGTCCAATCCTGCGGTACTGATCTTTTAATTCTTCCCTATTGTAAAAAAGCTCCTCCTTCAACCGGTAAGGATCAACGCCGTTCTTCAGACTTCGCACCCACGATTGGTAAACCTCGTCGGATACCGCGGCCCGATCCACCGGCTTTCCCGCAAGCATATTTTCCCAGGCCCGGCGGACCTGTTTTTTTCGGTCCTGGGACGTATTCATTATTTGCACCATAATCCGTCTCCTTTCAAACTTCAAACCCTATCAGGAAGAATCAGTATCAATCACTACACCGCCGCCGCTTAGCAAATTATGAGAAACTTTGAGTCCATATTACTTACGAAGGGTTCTTATTAGTATTCGACGTCCCGGGGCAATATTCCTCTATTAAATTATGGACCGTTTCTAAAATTTTGTACCGCTTCATTTACAGCTAAAAAAAAGAACCACCCTTTTGAAACGATGTTTCAAAGGATGATTCCTGCTTATGATTCTAGGGAGTTCAGTACGTCTATTACAGTTTATCAATCAGCCCTAAAATTTCTTTATTGTCAGGGATATCTTTCATCGAATGGCCGTAGTGGATATGCCGAAGGGTTCCTTCTTTATCCACCAGCATCTGGGCCGGCATTCTGCCCAGTTTGAAAAGATTTACCTCCTGACCGAATAATGCCAGGACGGATTTTTCCGGATCGGGAATCCCGATGAATTTCAGGTTGTGCTCTTTCCAGTAGGAATCAAACTTCCCGGCCTTTTCCGGACCGATCACTACAATTTTCGTATCACTTTCTAAAAACTGCTCTTCGTCTTGATGCAACTGCATCATATGCTTTTGGCAGTAGGGTCATACAAAGCCTCTATTCAGTACTATCAGTACATTACTCTCTCCATTAAAGTCTGAAAGATTTATATTTTTACCGTTAAAATCCTCCATCTGAAAATTCGGTGCAGGTTGGTTTAATTTAACACTGGACAATGGATCCTCTCCTTAATTTCACAATTATTTTGATACTGTATATTCAAATAATGTTCCACAACGTTTAGCGGCATTTATTTACAGCGCTTCACTTAGCAGCATTTATTTACAGCGCTTTACTTAGCAGCATTTATTTACAGCGCTTTACTTAGCAGCATTTATTGGGATGGGTTAAGCTTGAATCCAGGAAAAGCAGTACTCCATATGCTTAGGCAGCTCAACTTCCGGCTTCGATGCCGTATCAAATTCACCATCAATCCCCAGCTCTTTTACAGCAAGTTCGAAATGGGCGGCGGCAATACCCATATCCACCCGTTGGATATCATAGGGAAAGCTTTTGCTGTATCCCGGCTCTTTATACTCATAAAAATGCCATCGATTGTCTTTTCGAAGAATTCTCCAAGGCTGCTTGTTCGATGCGGAGGGTCCGAGTCTTACCATCTCCAACGAAAAGGCGAGATCTCCCGCGGCTTCTTTTGTCAGGGGTGTTTGAAAATCAGTATCGAAAAATAACTCCTTCCAATCTTTCCGTTGATCGGCGTTAATCATTTTTCTCATGGCCCGTTCCTTAAGATGTTTCTTTTCCGCAGGGTATCCATAGGGCGTGATGATCGGGAACAATTCCTCTCCCACCTTCATGGCATTTGCAAAGGCCTTTCGGTTAAAGGTTCCGCCGAGCCAGCAGGTACCGATGCCTTTATTAGCCAGATAAAGTATCAATACTTCCATTTCATATCCCAAAGCTTCCAGCGCCAGGGGCTCCAGTTTTATCGTCGTTCCGATATACTGCTTTGCACCTTTAATAACCCCATAGGTTCCAAGTTTTTGCTGATTTTCCATCCCGCTTGGATCCAGATAGTGAAAGTTTACTTTTTTGCCGAAGGGATTACTCAGGGAAGCAATAAAAGATTCAACGGCTGCTTTTATCTCCTCCTCTATCGGCTGTTCTAAGTAGTTTCTGACACTGTAGCGTTTTTTCACGGCTTCTTCTATTGAAAAATTCATTTTCATTTGCAGAACTCCTTCTTAAAAAATTTTAATATAAGGCGACTTAGGATTCAATCTTCCTGGGTCTTAGAGTATTTCAGAAACTTATCCAGGTATTTTTTCAACAGCATAACCTCTTCCATCTCTCCATCAAACTTGCAGAATAACTGATCCGGCACCTCCAGCATATCTTCCTTTAACCGGTTTCCCTTTTCAGTGATTTCGATCGTAACCAATCGGTCATCCTCGGGATTTCGGTGTTTTGTAATAAGTCCCATCGCTACCAGTTTATTGACCACCGGTGTCAGTGTGCCCGAATCTAAATGCAGTTTTTTACCCAGGGATTTAAAATCGATTTTTTCCTTTTCCCAAACGGCCAGCATCGTAATGTACTGGGTATAGGTCAGGTTGTACTTATCCAGGATCGGCTTGTACAGTTTGATTACCTTTCTGGACAGGGCATATAACGGAAAACAGATTTGATTTTCTAATTTCAGCTTATCGTATTGATTCATTTTTCCCCTCTCCCAAATTTAAATGGATTAAATTTAATTGGACGCAATCGATTAATCTTTATTATACAGGCTGTTGGATTTCTTGTCAATGTCCCCGAGCATTTCATTATTTCACCAGGAAGTACTAAAAAACTTTGAAAAACCCTAAGGATAAAGTCCCGGAAATCGTTAAAAATAGTACAATGTACTCGTTGTAACTCCATAATATTCCAGTATAATTATAGAAGTATCCCACTGTCCGCTATCCGTTTACGATTACATAGGAGGAAAACCAATGTTAGAAATTATATTATCAACTGAATCCATCCCCACCGTGAAGTTATTTGAACCCGGCCGTTTCACCCGAATCGGAGAAAACCTGTACTTTACTTCGGAGTGCGATCCCCTGCAAAACACAGCAAATGTAGTGCAGCTTACTCCGACTTTTAGACAAAACAGTTACCGACTCAGCCCAAAGCAGCTGCTGGTGAAGGAACGAATGATTTACGGCAAACAGGTACTCACCGAACCGGAAATGCGAAAAGCCTACACGATGTTTTTCAATCAGGCAAGAGAAATCAGTTTAAAAGATGTGCTGATTATGGGAAATGTCCCGACCATGATCCGAGGCCTGCTGAATCACGGCGACGATGAAAACACCAATGTATATACCCTGCCGATAAGCTCCTAACGAACCGTTACATAGCTTTTGGAAAAATTTAAAGACACCGGACGGTGTCTTTTTTTATACTCTTTAAAATTTGAGCCCGAACTCAATGAATTAGTGTGACTCCTTAATTCCAGCACTTTTTGCGTATTTTTCTTAATATAAGCTTCTAACTTTACCATATATTCATCAGACCGGATCTCTCCGTTGGCGATCATACCCAGACCCTTTTCCCAGCTAGCCTTGTGTAAATCTTCATTTACGATCTTTTGAATAAAATCATGAATCACTTCATCACCAGCCGATAGCTGGCAAGACTCTTTTATCCGTAAAATACCCTTTAAATTGGAAGGATTTTCTTCGGCCACGGCCTTGGATAAAACTCTGGCATCGGTTCGTGGGTAGGTGATCATCTTTTTCTCATAGAGCTTTTATACGATCTTCAATGTTCCAGTAAGGTTCCGTGATGGCATTGAGATTCATCATGATTCATAAAGGCATTTCCCGAGAATTTTTGCTTGTCTACGACTAAGTCATTTCGACCGGAGACCTCTCCTATAATGCCATAAGTCTGAAGTGCTTTTAAAATCACCTCGTACTGCTTGGCAATGTCATGATTTTCTCTACCGGAGATAAAGGTAAAATTCAGATTCGCGATATCCTGATAGACCGCACCACCCCCGGATTTTCGCCTTAGCATTTTAACGCCCTCCGAAAGCATTTTTTTCGTATGACATTCCTTGTAAGGGTTTTGATGCCTACCGATGACAATGGTTTTATCATTTTGCCATAGATATAGAATGACCGTATTTTCATCACAGTTTCTAAGAAGATCTTCTTCTAAAGCAAGATTTAAGGGCCCTCCATAAAGCTTCTATTGGATAATTCGAATTTTTTTAAGCAAAGTGAACCCCTTCTCCCTTTAACATCAGTAGTGCTTCATGAATAGACTCCGATGAGGTAGGATGGGCGTAGATCACTTTAATTGCCTCATCAATAGGTGTCTTTTGGGCAATCAGGTTGGAAAGCACGGCCATAAGATCCGTAGCATGGGGCCCCACAATGGTCCCTCCGATTAAAGCCTTCGTCCTCTTATCTGCAATGAGCTTTACAAATCCCGCTGATGCTCCCATGGCAATGGATTTTCCGTTGGCCATAAAGGGGAATTTACTAATGAGGATTTCTTTTTCCCGATTATTAGCCTCTTTTTCACTAAAACCCACATGGCCTACTTCTGGTGATACGAAAATAGCACTGGGAATATTATTATAATCGATTTTATGGGCTTCAGCAGTGATATGATCCACGGCCACCATTCCCTGGTGAGAAGCGACATGGGCTAGTTGTATAATATTGGTTATATCCCCTACCGCATAGATATTTTCTGCACTGGTTCTCATAAATTCATCCACATAAATCCCATTTTTTCTTTCATTCAATTCCACTCCTAGATCCTCTATATTCAGGCTATCCAGGTTGGCCTTTCTACCCACTGCCATGGCTATTTTCTCCGAAGGAAGGTAGTGCATTTCTCCGTTGATCTCCACCTCTAGAACCTTGGAGCCGTCTAGGCCCCTATTGATCCCCATAGCCTTTGCGCCTTCATAGATTTGAATCCCTTTTTCCTTTGCAGAATCTTTAATCACTTCCACCACGTCGGCATCCAGGGTCCCAAGAATCTGTGGGCTATATTCCACTACATAAACTTCGCTGCCAAGGGCCTGATAAATAAAGGCAAACTCCATTCCGATAACCCCGCCCCCGATGATGGTAAGGGATTTAGGGATTTCCTTAAGGTTTAAGAGCTCCCGATTGGTTAAAATATCTTCCTCTTCAGCCCCTTGGATCGGAAGCTTGACCACGGATGAGCCCATGGCAAGAATT
>SKOH01000065.1 GCA_007120165.1 Clostridiales bacterium | reverse complement strand
ATTTTTCTTTCAGCAGATTTTTAATCTCTCCGTAGGTATCCTTATCCTGGGTGGGGGAACCATCGGCTTCCCGGGCATGAACGTGGACGATGGCCGCCCCGCTTTTGTAGCACTGATAGGCATCCTCCGCAATTTCTTCCGGGCTAATGGCCAGGGCCGGCTGAATTTCCTTTGTGACTTCCGCGCCGGTAATGGCCGCTGTAATAATCAGTTTTTCCATAATGATCGACCTCCTTAATTATTTGCCGTACTATTTTGTTATTTATTATTTATGATTATTATTAAGCTGTTATCATTTATAAACTCCTTATTATCGATACCAACGATTATTTCCGCTGCTTATCCTTGGGCACCACGCAGGTTCCCGTTGCCTCGCATACAATTTCCGGTGTTTCCAGAACGTCGCAGGCGGAGTCATTGATATCGGGTCTTGGGCGAATCACTTTTCTTGCGGTAAATTTCATCTTTCGGGAACTGTTTCCCCTTTGAATGATTTCCCCTTCCGCTTCAATATAGTCTCCCGCATAGACCGGTGCTTTAAACTCCACTTTTTCGTAGGCGACAAACAGGCCTTCGTCCCCATCATTTCGAATCAGCAGTTCCGTTGCCACATCGCCAAAAAACTCCAGCATTTTTGCCCCATCCACTAAATTCCCTCCATAATGGGCATCGTTGGCTCCCATTCGCACTCGTATCATTGATTTCATTGTTAAAAACCCCTTTCAGTTATAATTTTTTATCTATTTTCATTATAGGCCATTTCCCTGGGAAGTTCCACTGGTCCGAAGGAATATTTTCCTTCCCCTTCAGGTCTTTTCCCCGTTATGGCCCTTCCCTTCTTTCCTTTTTTTGCGGATTTTCCCGCTGATTTCGTTATTATTTTGACACAATTGAAAGAGCGCTTAAAATTTTGCAAGCATCTTTAAAATTTTTTTCTTTTCTAATCCGGTTATTCTCTGCATTTTGAATTTATTTATTTATATTTATTATTTTTTTATCAGTTTTAAGTGCTATTACCCTTGATTTTTAATGGTTTACAGAGTATAATCATTACAACCAGTTTAAATTCTGACTTTTCGTATTATTTCAAGATTTGAATTGACCCCATCAATTGGCGTATTTTATAATTGATGAATAATCTTTTCGGAGGTGGTTGAAAAAACAATAGGTTCAAAATCATTACCGTCCCCGGACGGAAAATTTCTTATTTTATAAGGAGGGAAAATTTTATATGGAAAAGCAACGAGAAAATTGGGGTTCCCGCATAGGCTTTGTACTGGCCGCAGCAGGTTCCGCTGTAGGACTGGGAAACATTTGGCGTTTTCCGTACCTCACCGGTGAAAACGGTGGAAGTGCATTCATTCTTATTTACTTAGTATTTGTAATTTTTATCGGTATCAGTGTTATGATCGCCGAGTTCAGCCTTGGTCGGAACACCGGTCTGGCAGCGGTAGGGGCTATTAAGACCTATTCTGACCGATGGACCTTTGTCGGAATCATGGGAGTTTTATCCGCATTCCTGATTATGGGTTTTTATCCTGTAGTAGGCGGATGGGCCCTGGCCTATATCGTAGAGTCCTTTACCGGACTTCTTACGGAAACTCCGGAGGCCATTGAAGACACCTTTGTCGGATTTATTACCGGATCCTTCCAGCCGGTTATCTGGATGCTTGTTTTCTTAGTACTGAATATTGTAATTGTAGCAAAAGGAATCAAGGGCGGAATCGAAAAAGCCGCAAAAGTTCTTATGCCTACATTATTTATCCTGTTAATTTTCATCGCAATTCGAAGCTTAACCCTTGAAGGGGCCGGAGCAGGAATTGAATTTATTTTCCGCCCGGACTTTTCCGAAGTAACCGGAGCCACTTTCCTTGCCGCTCTTGGTCAAGCCTTTTTCTCCCTTAGTTTAGGTATGGGTGCAATGATTACCTACGGTTCATACTTAAGCAAAAAAGAAACCCTTGCCGGCAACGCAGTAATTGTTACCGCACTGGACGTTGGCGTGGCCCTGCTTGCAGGTATTGCAATGTTCCCAGCACTTTTCGCTTTCGGCATGGAGCCCGCTCAGGGACCGGGACTTGTATTTGTTGTTATCCCCATCGTATTCTCCCAAATGGGCGGAATCGGCGTACTGTTCGGAATCATCTTCTTTATCGCTTTAGCGGTTGCGGCCCTTACTTCTTCCGTATCCCTAATGGAGGTTGTGGTTGCCTACTTAATCGACCAGCGGGGTATGCTTCGTAAGAAAGCGGTATACGGCACCGGAATCGTAATGGCGATTATGGGTGTGCTGGCCTCTTTATCCATGGGCGTAATCGGTCCAATGCCGGTACTGCAGGTTGGCGTATTCGACTTATTTGATATTCTTTCCGACAAAATCTTCCTGGGTCTTGGCGGAATGTTCATCGCCATCATCACCGGTTGGGTGGTTAACAAAGAAACCCTTCGAGCAGAACTTACCAACGACGGAACTATAGAATTTAAGCTGTTTGAAGTGTGGCACTTCCTGATCAAGTGGATTATTCCTCCTGCAGTAGCCATTGTTGCAGTCGTTGGAATTTTCGATATCGAGCAGACCGCAGTGATGATTCTTGGTTTGGTTGTAGTTGGACTACTCGCCGTCTTCTCTCGAAAGCTGAACTAATTTAAAACCTTTGCCTTTTGAGAAGGACTTAATAAATTACCGAATGTAAAGCGCTGCTTCTTAAGGGATCCATTAAGGGGCGGCGCTTTTTAGGTTTTCCGGTCAGCAGCAGGCTTATGTCTTTGTACAACTTGCCTAAGCGCTGCACTACCCTTTCTCAACCGCGAACTTTTGTTGCAGAAAAAGATAAGGGCGAATCCTTCTTTAGGATCCGCCCTTATCTTTTTGGAGTTTTTTTGATAATAAAGAATATTTTAGACCGCTTTTCCTCCCGTCGGCAATTCGTGTAACCGATAGAAGGAAGGGGTGACTAAACTTATGCTGCACCGGACATGCCGATGACTTTGCGTTTTATAATAAACAGGAAGCTGCATTCCATCATTTCCGCAATTACCATGGCGCTGGCCCCAATCAGTGCCGGATTATCCGGTCCGATAAAGGTTCCTGCCAGTACGGTCAGAACCAGCGTAATCAGGTTTACCATCTTCCCTGCACTGACAAATTTGGTGCTTTGCCGTTTCATAAAGATTCCCCATAGGTACTGACGAATCACAAAGAAAATCGGCAGGGCCGCCATAATTTTTAACACATCGGCAGCCATGGTACTTACCGCATCACTGGTACCCATGATATTGCTTAAAATAAAGTATCCGAGGGGGGTAAATCCCAATATCCCGATGATCATTGAAAGGCTTCCGCCTATCACTGCAGCGAACCGTTTTACCGACTGATACCGCTGGGGATGGTCGTTTTCCTTTAGAAAGTTGATCGGCACCTGATGAAACATCATCAGCGGCGCCAGGGCCAGTACGCCCACAGACCAGCCGACGGCAAAAGCGGAAATGGCAATTTCCGGTGCTACGGTTCGGGCAAGTCCCGCATTAATAATCGGTCTTGCGGTGGTCCGAAGGGCCGCGGTTAAAATCAGCGGCAGGAAAAACATCATAATCATGCGGTTGTTCATCTCTTTTCGTCCCTCTTCCATGTCGCCATTTTTAACACTGCGGCGCTCTATGGCCTTGGGAATGTCCTTGACGCCGCGGTTCATAATGATGGTAACCGTGGAGGCTTCAATAAACAGGGCGATGGCAAAGATCCCCGGGGCGTAGTAGGCTCCGGGCAAGAAAGTGAAATAATCCGCCAGCAGCACCATGATTCCCACAAAAAGGACCCGCATAATTGTTCCGATGGTAACCACCGGGGTCATTCGAAGTTTTATGGCAACCCCTTGATAAAAGTCCCGAATCGAGACAAACAAAGGGAAAAAGACCAGTATTCTAAGCATTGTCTGGGCTTCATCCAGTACCGCGCCCTCCACCCCGATCAGGGTGTTCATAATCCATCGGGAGAGTCCGGTAAAGGCAAACAGGAAAAACATTCCCACCAGCAGGAAACCCATCAAGGCAACAAAGCGCCGCACTTTATAATAGCTTTTCGCATCGGTTGTTAAGGAAGTTACCGTATGCTTAATCATCGATACAGGGTTTTGTATCATCTGCAGAATACTTTTCGTTACGGCAAAGGCGGAGATCAGCACCTCCGGATTCGGAAACCGGGCTAAAGCCGCATTGAATAAGGAATGGGTCAGCGCAATCATCGCCTGGGTGGCCCCAAGGGGTAAAAAGAATTTTAACTGCTCCATCATGGAAATTCCGTTTTCCTCCCGTACCCGGGCTTTTCTTCCGGCTTCCTCCCGCCGGACCGATATATTATCGATAGTATCAACATCCTTTCCGTCGTTGATCCTTTGAAGGTTTATCAGTAAATCCTTCGACTAGCTAAACAAATGATAAAACTATTATAACACAAAGTCTTTCGCCTTTCAAAGTATATTTAAAAAACGCTTCAAAGGATTTATCAATCCTCTGAAACGCTTTACACTCCTTTTCAGGCTAAGGCGTGAAAATTAGTTACGAAAAACTGCCGTATCGGTTCCGCCGATCCATATACAGGTCTACGAAAATCATCGTTGCGATCACCGACAGTACCGTCAGCAGCGCACCGCTGATAATCCAGCCCGCTCTGCCGAAAGTATTAACGATCCACTGATACAGAACCGATAAATCCAGCGAGCTTCCCAGGCCCGCTTCCTGTCCGTCGCCGATCATCCCCCCAGGGTCCAGCACATCCCCGGTGGTAATCAGTCCCGTAAAAATGGTCAGTCCCAGGACCACCCAGAAATTTCCCTTTACAAAAGAAATACTGTCTCCGAAGGCACTGGCCACATCGATGTCGTCCACCACCAGGATCGTATCCCAAAGGGTAAGAAAAATCATAACGAAAAATAAACCGATCACCAGAACAATCCCCAGAAAAAGGCTTCCAATCCTTGCTATTAAATAAAGCAGGGGGATAAATACCAATAAGATACAAACCATTAAAAATAAACTGCCTCCGAAAATTTTAAGGCCGAATAACTTCATTCCTTCAAAATAATCCCCGATCTCCGTGGGCTCCTCTTCGTCCTCATCATATACTTTCTTGGCCATATTAATTTTCCCTGCCAGCATAAACGAGGCAATCAGTCCCATTACAACAACAAAGAAAATTACGGAAAACATTCCCTGACGGGGTCCTCCCACCGCTCCCCCAAAGGTGATGATCAGCATTGCCCCCATCAATAAAACCTCCATCAAACCGGCAAACAGCAATATCCGGTTGTTAAACAGGATCTTGAAACTATCCCCTATGTACTGAAAAAAACCTTTCTTCATGTTCTATCTCCTCCTGTTACCGTTTATTAAACACCTGTATAGTGTATCATAATTTTCAGTTTATTTCTAAGAAAAATCCTGGAGGATTTCCCTCCAGGATGGACTTTGGATTTTTCGCTAATTTTCGAAGGTGCCTTTTACCAACACCTCTTTATGCTTAACCATTACTTGTCCCATGGCGATGACGGTATCGATTTCCAGCGAAGATTCTTCCAATAATACAAGATCTCCATCGTAACCCTTTTTAATTTCCCCTTTGTGTTTCAGTTTTAAAATCTTTGCAGGATTTTTCGTAATCACTGCCAAGGCCGTGTTCAAATCCATCTTCTCGTTAAGGACCGCATCCCGTACTTCCTGATAAAGGGAGGTGATCTTTCCCACCTGCAGGCCGATATAGTTCCCCTGCTGATCGAAATCCGGAAGACTGCCCTGTCCATCGGAGCTGAAGGTGATCTGTTCCAGTTTGATGCCTTCTTTTAAGGCTCTCGATAAGGCCCTGGAGCATTTCTTTTCCCCATCCTCCAGGAACTTGTCGGTCGTGGAGGTGGTAAAGTCCATCAGGCCGCCTTTTTTCCCATAGGCAAGGGCTTTTTGAAAGAGACTCTCGTCCCGGTTCATATGGGTGGGGAGAAACTGGGTCGGGGGAATTTCGGTTTTATCAATGATTTCCTCGAGATACTGAAGACCCCGTTCGCCGCTTCCAAGATGAATGTTTACCACACCGGCTTTTCCCGAAAGAATGCCGCCCACTCGCGCCTCCGCCGTCAGCCTTTCCAGTTCTTCCACCGTGGGCTGGGAGGAACGGTGATCCGATAGGGCAATTTCTCCGACACCGATAATTTTATCGATCAGTATTAAATCCTCCTGGATCGATCCCGTAGCCGTTCTGACCGGTACCTGATAGGATCCGCTGTAGCAGTAGGCGGAAATTCCTTCTTCCTCCAGACCTCTGGCCTTCGCTACCAGGGATTTCATATCCCGGGTAAAGCCGTCGGTGCCAAGGCATCCCACCACGGTGGTCACGCCCCCTTTGGTAATATCCGAGAGCATGATTTCCGGGGTTCGGGTTTTAAAGCCCCCTTCCCCGCCGCCGCCAAGAAGGTGAACGTGGGAATCAATAAATCCCGGCACCACTTTTTTTCCTGAGGCATCAATCACTGTGATATCCAGCCCTTCCGGTACCGGAATATTCTTTTCAATCATAGCGATTTTCGTACCGGCAAGCAAAATATCCTGTTTTCCTAAATAATCCGGTCCGTAGACTTCTCCGTTTTTAATGAGGGTCAGCATCTTCTCACTCCATTTCCTAGGTTCTTTTCTATTAATTATACTTTTTGATATAACCCTTCGATTTTAATATATACCGCTGTGTTGGTTCTCTTTAGCGGTACAAGATATCATTCAGTTCCTTGGCCAGGGCGGCGCCGAGTTTGGCGTTGCTGCAGAGCAGCGCCCCGTTGGTAATGATCCAGTCCTCGCCGACTTTGTTTTTGATATGACTGTGAAGATGATCCGTCCAGCCCTTCCCTTGAATCTGCAGTTTATGGCCTTCAATCAGGCCTTCCGCTATCCCTTGATCAATCAGGGCCTGCTCCAGGGCATGGGCCATCGGAACCGGGTTGGCCGTTACTACGCCCCCTTTTAACCCCAGAGCCCATTTGAATTTTATCGCCAGCGCCAGCTCCTTTTCGTCCTCCACGGCGGTATTGACGCTGCAGCCGCTTTTAGGGGTGTAGAACGCGGGAAATTCCCGGGTTTTATATCCAAGGACCGGTACGCCTTTACTCTCCAGCACCTCCAGGGTTCGTCCGATATCCTGGGTGGGTTTTACCCCGGAGCAGACTACCGCAACATTGGTTCGGCTGAGTTCTTCCAGGTCTGCGGAAACATCGAAGGTGGACTCCGCCCCCCGATGGACACCGCCGATGGCACCGGTGACAAAGACTTTGATCTTTGCAAGATCTGCAAGCACCATCGTCGCCGCCACTGTGGTGGCGCCGTGTTCTTCCCGGGCAAGGATCATCGGAATATCCCGGCGGCTGGCTTTTTTGACGGAGTCCGCTTCCCCCAGAAATTTCAGATCATCGGGCCCAAGACCCACTTTGATCCGGCCGTTGATAATGGCAATGGTTGCCGGAACCGCTCCGCCGGAACGGATAATTTCCCCCACCTGCTCTACGATCTCCATATTTTGAGGATAGGGAAGATTATGGGAAAGGATCGTGGATTCCAGCGCAACCACCGGCGTCCCGTCCAGCAAAGCATTCCGTACCTCCTTAGAATATTCCAAATACCGATCGATTCTCATATGACCACCCTTTCCCCATCCAATGATTGTATTATTACTGCATTTCTTTATTTTTACCCTTAATCAGCCCATTAAAATCATAAAAGCAAAGGGCACCACCAGTTTTATCGACATGATCCGGCCGAGATGAAGCATCGATACGATAAAGGGATTTTTATCATATTTAATCGCCAGAGTAGTCATTACGGTAAATCCTGCGGGAGCTGCCGCTAAAAAACAGGTGGGAAAATCCCAGTTTGTAATTTTACCCAGCAAAAGGGCCACAAGCAGGGAAGTTCCGAATACCACCACCGTGGATAAAATCACCGGTAAAACCAGCTCTCCGGAAGTAATCATTACCAGGGTTTCTCTGGAGAAATTATCGGAAATGGTAATGGCAATACCGATCAGCAAAAACTCGAAGGTAAAGGAGGAAGGCGCCTTGATGTTGACGCCGTAAATCGAAGCGGCAGCGATAAATACCATGGCGCCCACCATTCCCCCCGCCGGAACGCCTAAATTATAAAAGACGTATCCGCCCAAAGCGGCCAGGGCAATGGAAACCCCCCGGATTTTAAAGCTGCTGAAGAGCTTTTCTTTACTGGAAAATAAATTCTTAAGTTTTTTTCGAAATGCCTGAAAGTCATGATAGTAAAATGCTAAAAACTGAGGAACTTTCCGTTGTCTTTCTTTATGACCCGCAGATTCTTTGCCGCTTTTACTGTGCCCGGAAGGGTGGAGGGCTGCAGCCTGCCCGCTCATAAATTTCTTGAAAATGATCGGAAACAGAAACATCGTCAGCATCATACGAACCGTATGCATAATTACCACTGTGGTGATATCTGCCGAAGTCTCCATCGATAGGATCGTCATCTCCGGAAGGCCGCCCATACTGGAGGAAAGAATCGCAGTAAAAAGATCCAGCTCCGAGACCCGGTGCAGGCTGTAGCCGAAGATAAATACAATGCCCATGGTCCAGAGGATTATTAAAACCGCCGGTTTAAACAGGGACTTCAAATCCTTTACCGTCTCCCTGGTAATCTTCGATCCGATAAAAATCCCTAAAATAATCTGAACCACCGGGGAGATAAATCCGGGTGCAAAGGGAAGGTCCACCTCCAAAATTCTCAGGGCCCCGATAAATACCATGGTCCCTAAAATCCCCGGCACGGGAAGTTTTAAGAATGAAAATACCAGCCATCCCGCCACGCCGATGGAAAAAAGCAGCAGGGTGTCTAGAATGATTTGCATAAAGCTTTCCAGCATCGATAAGTCCCCTCTCTGAATATCCGTTAATTCTTCGCTATTCTAAATAGTATAACATAACTGCCCTCTTTTTTTCACGTATTCAGGCAATTGAAAAAAACCTGAGAAACTCCCCGCTCTCAGGTTTGGCAGCTGTTAATATACTTTTTCGATTATGTCTCCCGAGGCAGCATAAAAAAAAGCCCGGCTCCATTATGGGAAATCCCCACAATGAACCGGGCTTTGAATTTTTTTAAATAGGAAGACTACACTCCGTTCCTCTGACTTCTCTGTTTTCTGGTCCCTTTGTTATCGGTTATTCTGTGATGGTTTCGCCCCGGTTTAAGAAGGCGTTTAGGGCGACTCCTACGATGGCGGCCAGGCTTAGGCCGGTGATTTGTACCCCTTCGGTTACCGGGATTCCGATTACGATTCCGGTGTAGGTCTCAAGGTACGCGGTACCAAGTCCCAGCAGAAGGATGCTTGCGATAACTGCAAGGTTTTTCTTTTTAAAGGCGACCTCTTTGTTTTTCTTTAAGGTTTTAATTCCCACTAAGGCGATCATGCTGAAGAGCATCATGCTGATGCCTCCCATTACCGCTACCGGAATGGAGGTTAAGACTCCGCCGACTCTTGCGACAAATCCCAGGATGATGGCAAAGACTGCGGCGATTCGAAGCACTGCGGGGTCGTAGTTTTTCGTGATGGCCAGTACTCCGGTATTCTCACCGTAAGTGGTATTGGCCGGTCCGCCGATAAGACTTGCGAACAAAGTTGCGATTCCGTCACCCAGTAACGTTCGGTTAAGTCCCGGATCTTTGATGAAGTTCTTTCCAACCACTTCTCCGTTGGTGGTAATGTCTCCGATGTGTTCCATAAATACCGCAAGTACTACCGGTGCGATGATTAGAATGGCCCCGATATCAAACTTCGGTGTGCTGAAGTTGGGCATTTGAATGAGGCTTGCTTCAGTGATGATGCTGGTGTCTACAATATTAAATACCAGTGCTACGGTGTATCCGGCAGCAACAGCGATTAAGATCGATAACTGCTTTGAAAATCCTTTTCCGAACTTTGTTACAGCCAGGGCGGTTCCTAAGGTAAGGGCTGCGAGTCCGAACCCTGCTGAGGCCATGTCGATGGCAACCGGGATTAAGCTCAGTCCGATTACGATGATCATCGGTCCTACTACCTGGGCCGGTAAATATTTTCGTATTCTTCCGATGCCGATTTTTTTAATAAGTAATGATAGGATCACGTAAATTCCTCCGGCTACCATCAGCCCTCCCTGGGCGTAGGCTAAATCTCCGTAGGTGCTTGCAACATACAGAATAACGGGGATGAAGGCGAAAGAAGACCCTAAAAATACCGGTACCTTTCCCTTTGTTACCAAATGAAATAACAAAGTTCCTGATCCAGCTGCGATAAGTGCGACCGATGGGTCAAAACCGGTAATCATCGGTACTAAAATTGTAGCCCCGAACATTGCAATCAAATGCTGCAGTCCTAAAATCACCCGTTTGATATTTTGTTGTACCGTGCTTTGCTCTTTTGATACTGCCAACTTTTTTACTATTGTACTCTCTGACATAAAAAAACCTCCTTTGTATGTTGTATACAAGGAGAAGTCCTGCTGCTCTTCTCCTTTTCCGGCCTCTCGGGACCGATTTAAAAGGTGAACGTGATATTCACTTTTTTTACTTCTATTTATTCTACCATAAAGAAGCCTTAAGTACAACAATATTTTACCGTTCAGATAAAAAAACTTCAGAAAAACTTTCCGGGGCAGGGCGCACAGGATTTTTAAAAATCCTGTGCAAAAGCCCCCGGGATTGATCCCGGAGGCCTCTGCTATGTCTTATTGCAATAAGAAATTTGGATGATATTTCCTTAATGTAAGAAAATATTCACCACAAAAGTATGTCGTGGTTTGGCGCTTTTTATAATCTATGGGTCACACGGAATCCACCGGAGTTTTTAATCATATCCACGGAGCGGCCCTGTTGAACATGAGGCGCATCATGGGTGGTATCAATAATTATCCAGCGGTTTTCACTGGCCAGATACACTTCATTCCAGGCATGGTATACTTCCCCATTGCCGATGGCTGCGGAGTATCCCTTAACCATTCGGGTGGGGATCCCCTGACTTCGAAGCATGGCTGCGAAAAGGGAGGCATAATCATAACAAATCCCTTTATTTGAACTGAAGGTGCTGTTGATACTGGGCAGATAAAAAGTATTTACCTGATTTACTTTATCATGATCATAGGCTACATTACGAACAATATAGTTATACACGGCGTTTACTTTTTCCCGGTCGGAGGACATGCCTGCGGTTAACTGAGCCGCTTTCTGAATGGCCGGATCCGATGCACTCCAGTGGATTTCCTGGATGGAGTTTAAGTACACTGCGTGTTTCTGCTGACTTTTTAATGTTACTTCCTGGCGGTAAACTTCCCGGTAGCTGTTGCCGCCGGTATTTTCCATAATGCGAACCAGATAGGTGCCGTCTCCCCGTTGAAGAGGATAGGTTGCTACGGCATTTCCCACGCCGGTACCGTCATGAAGATTGTAGGCGGAGCGTTCACTTCCTTTTTCCACCAGTACCCGTAAGCGTTTTTGCGGCGCGTTGGGATATACTACCGTTACGGCTCCCTGATCGTTATGATAAATTCCAATGCGGTCCATGCTGTAGGATGGCACATTGGGAGATCTGGGCGGTGTCGGTGCAGCGGTTGGAATGACTTCGGTGCTTTCACTGGAATCTGCCGCCGTACTGCTGGTTGAAGACGTAGATTCGGTGCTGCTGGAAGTGCTGCTGGAAGATAGTGCTATTGCAGTACTGTTTTTATCTTCTTTATGATCTTCTTTATCTTCTTTTACTTCCCTGGCTGTAACAGACGCTGGTGATGCGCCGGGTTCTGTTTCTTTTTCCTTAATAGCTGCCGTCATCTCGGATTCCCCGGTTTTTTCCTCGGCCTTTTCGGCTTCCGGCGGATCGATTTCGCCGACTTCGGTCTCATCCTTTTCCCGAAGGGCATAATCCTGAAGCAAATCCTGATGCGTCCGGTAATCTCCCCGGTCGTCTTCAATCAGAATGATCCCATAGCTTTCGGGAAAGAACTGGGCTTTGTTTAATTGTAATTCTCTTATGGGTTTTGCTGGAGATTCCGGTTTTGTTGGAGATTCCTCAGTTTCCCTCTGTTCCGCTTCCGTTTTTATAGAACCGGCGGGAATTTCTTCGTCACTTTTCTCACTGTTCGCAAACAACAAAGTGGTGGTTGTCAACAATAAAACAAGTACTGCTGCAATTATTTGTTTTTTCAACTTCCCTACTCCTCCTTTGGCGGCTGGCTGCCCTTTTGGGGCCCTATAGCTTTGCGTCCCAACGTTTCCATTGGTTTGCCTTTATCAGTGAAAAGTTTACGTAGACGATAATTCCGTCTCTTTTTCAATACAAAAAAACAATCCTTCGGTGGCTGGCTGCCCTTTTGGGGCCCTGTAGCTTTGCGTCCCAACGTTTCCATTGGTTTGCCGTTTTCGTGAACTGCTTGTCTATTTCCTATTATAGCATAAATATATCAATGCTGTGGTCATGAGTTATGTAAATTAATAATATCATAGTTTAAATAATAAATAAAGTTTTTTATATTTTATTTTGTCATTCTAGGAAAAAACCCCTAGGCCTATCCACTAAATCCGTTGGATAGACCTTGCCGAAATCTCCATTGAAAGCCTGACTACACCTTATTTCGAAGCATCAGCTCTTTCGGATGAGGGTTTAAATACCGCTGTTTTTTTAAATAGGCTTTATCATATTTGTTGATGAAGTGATTCAGCAGCGTCAGCGGAACAATTATCGGTACCTGCCCGGCGTGATAACGCTCCACCAGACTGAGCACCTCCTGTTTTTCCCAGGGGCTCAGATCTTTTTTAAAATATCCCAGGATATGATGCAGGACATTGGTGTTTTTCTTTACCGTGGCCTGATAGGTCAGGCCCTTTAAAAAAATCTTCTCAAAACCGGAAAAGAGCGCTTCTTTTTCTATTTTCCCTCCCTGGGCCGTGAGTTTTCCAAGGCTTCGGTAATGCTCCACACTATGGGCCATCATCAATAGTTTTTCCCGGGTATGAAACTCTACCAGATCCCCAACCGAAGGATCCCTTTGTAAAAACTGCTTCCAGCGGTGATGGGCGAATACCCGGACAATGAAATTCTCCCGAATATGGGGGTCGTTCAGCCGCCCCTCTTCCTCCACCGGTACATTGGGAAAGCGCTTTACGAAGGCTCCCGCAAAAAGGCCTGAGCCCTTCTTTTCCGCCATCCCTTTATCATTGTAGACTTTGACCCGAAAAAGTCCGGAGCTGGGAGAGTCCTTTTTAAAGATAAAGCCGTGAAGATCTATTTTTTCCAGCATGTCCAGTCTCTTTTTTGCATAGTCCAGCATTCTTTCGGTGTGGTCAATATGGGTTTTATTGGTCACCAGTCTAGGATTGTCCACATCCCCAATCAGCCGCATCGCTTCCCGGGGTGTGGGGAGTCCGCACTCTACTTCAGGGCAGACCGGAACATAATGAAAATACTCTCCCAAAACATCCCTGACATACCGGTCCAGCTTATGCTGTCCGTCATAACGGACCTGTTGACCCAACAGACAGGCGCTTACTCCCACATTAATTTCCGAGGAACTTTCCCCCGGGCTGTCCGCGGCTTCATTATCACCCGACCTTACCCCGCTGTTTCTCTGATCGCTGTCCCGATTATTCCTCATCATCCTTCCCATCCCCTTTCTCTACGTCATAAATGGCTTTTTCAAAGCATTCCATCAAGTCCCGGCCGTCTTTAAAGCCCTGGCCGTCTTTGATAAAGTCCTTTGCCGTAAGGATCAGTACCCGCTCCACTTTCATGCGTTTTTCCCTGTCCTTGATATTTTCAATATCTTCCACCTTGGCATCTCCCACAATTCTTCGAATAATTTCCAGGCCCGCCATCCCGATGCTCTCCCGAAGAATCCGGTCAAGATACCAGTCCCGGTAGTCTTTCTTGGAATACAGAGGATCCGTCACCCGGTTCTGATACAGTTGTTTCCATTTATGGACAAAGCGTTCCACCACCGATACAATGGTCTGTTCCAGCCATACGAGAAAGTCCATTTCCCGGGTTAAGCCCTTCTCTGCGTCCACATTTACCAGCCGGTGATAGGCCAGGGGAAAGAATAGATTCCCTAAGAAATTACCTAAATCATAGGCAATGGGTCCATAAAAAGCGAACTCCGCATCCAGGATCCGGGTGGAATCATCGGTCACAAAAATAGAACCGGTATGAAGATCCCCGTGAATCAATGCCTCTGCCCGGTTCATAAAAATCTCCTTTAGTTTCGCCGCCTCCAAATGCAGCTCCCGGTCTTTATACAGTTCTTTTTCCACAAACCCGCAGTTCTCCTGCAAAATTACATTCCGTCCTTTATAGTCGGTATAGGGCTCGGTAAATACCAGGTCCTCGGTAATATCACACATATCGGGATTGATAAACTCTTTTTGGCTTTTCTTCTTATCCTTCGGATCCATGGCCAGATCCGAGGTAAGCAGGGTGTTTCGAACGATAAAGGTGGTAATATCATCGGCCAGCAGCGGATAGACCTTCGCCTCCAGCAGACCCTTTCGAAGATTTTGGTGATGGTATAAGTCTTCCATGGCAATCACGGACATCATCGGATCAAACCGGTATACCTTCGGAGACAGGCCGAGGCTTCGCTTATCATATCCCAGCAGGGCTTTCGCCTCAATTTCCGTCCGCCGGATGTCCAACGGTCTTCCGGAGCTTCTAAGAAGGGAGTCGCCCTGTTTTAAAATAATGGATTTTCCCTCGGAGTCCTTTCCCGTTTCCCAGACCCGATACACGTAATTAATATTGCCGTCGCCGATTTCTTCTCCCTTCAGCTTTGAATCCTTCGAAAAAAAATCCAGTTCTTCCTTTGCATATTCTATGGCCTCCTCCAGGGTTAATCGAAAGTGCACCTCGTATTTGCCTTTTGCGGTTCCTGCCATATCTGCTCCCTCTCTTTCCTAGGAAATTATTAATAATACTGTTCCT
Organism: Clostridiales bacterium; assembly: GCA_007120165.1. Taxonomy (GTDB): domain Bacteria; phylum Bacillota; class Clostridia; order Peptostreptococcales; family T1SED10-28; genus Isachenkonia. The sequence continues at coordinate 7,827 of SKOH01000065.1, read as the reverse complement.
CGCCTTTTTTAAAATAATCGGTAATATTGTAGGGCGTGTAGATGCCCCGATTGGTCACCACTGCGGATACGTACTCCGGCGGGGTGATATCAAAGGCCGGGTAGTAGCCCTTTACGCCCTCCAGGGTGGTTTTAACTCCTTGAAATTCCAATACTTCCAACGGGTTTCGCTCTTCGATGACCACGTCCTTCACCGAATGCTTGCCCTGGTCAGGGATTCCCGTGACGTAGTAGGGAATGCCGAAGTGTTTTGCAAGCAGCGCAATCTGCATCGTCCCCACCTTGTTGACCACATGACCGTCCAGGGCGATGGTATCCGCAGCCGAGGTAAAGACGTCGATTTTCTTTTCTTTAAGGGTAACCCCCACCATATTATCGCTGATTACCGTTACCGGATAGCCCTGATCCTGAATGACGCTGGCGGTAAGCCTTGCCCCCTGAAGATAGGGCCGGGTTTCGGGACAGAAAAACGCCAAATCCAGCTTTCGCCTTTTGGCCACCCTGAGCATCATGCCCACAATGGTCTCGCCAAAGCACTGGGTCATAATGCGGCCCCCTTGGGGAAACAGATCCACCAGATACTCGGCAACCTCTTCCATTTTGCTGTAGCGGCGGTTCAGGGACTCTACCGTATGATGAAAAATCACCTGATCCGGGGCTTCTCCATAACGAAACCCTTCCTTTGCCGCGACAATACAGCCCTCCACCACCAGTTTCATCCGATTGGCCGTAGTGGGCCGGGCATTGGCCAGGACTTCTCCCGCTTTTTTCAGTTTTTCCAGCTGCTGCTCCACGGGTTCATGTTCCACTTCCTTTGCCGCAAGGGCCATTCCCATACCGGCGGCGGTAAAGGGTCCCGCGCTTTGGGTTACCATATCGGCAATGGCCTTTGCCACCTCCTGATGGGTTCTGCAAACCTCATAGCGGACCTTTCCCGGGTAGACTCTTCGATCAAGGATTCTTACTTCTCCCTTTTGATACCAGGCCACATTTTCGTACTGCAGCATAAAGGCCAGTTCCTGGTCTTTTCGAATCATAATTTTTCATCCCCTCCCTGACCGTAGCTTCCAAAGCGCCATACCATTTTTTCCATTTCCTGCTCGGAAAGCATCCGGGGCTCCCCGACGGTTTTGGTCCGGTAGTAAATTTCGGCGCAAAACTCAATTTCCTCGGCCTTGGAAAAAGCATTGTCCAGGGTGGTGCCCCCGGTCAGCAGTCCATGATTGGAAAGGAGCACCGCAAATCGTCCCTTCATGCTTTCATAGGCGTTATCGGCCAGTTCCGAGGTGCCGAAGGTGGCGTAGGGAGCCACCGGGATATTATTCCCTCCCCCCACCGCGACCAGGTAGTGCATGGCAGGAATTTCCCAGCCCAATGTGGCCAGGGTGGTGGCGTAGACCGAATGAACGTGGACCAGCGCTAAAATATCCGTCCGTTTCTGATAAAATATCCGGTGCATGCTGTATTCGCTGGAAGGTTTATGATCCCCTTCAATGACATTGCCCTCAAAATCCATCACTAAAATGTCTTCCGCTTCCAAAGAGAAATAATCCATCCCGCTGGGGGTAATGATCATTCGTTCCTCTTCCGGGATATATATACTAATATTGCCTCCGGTGCCCTTGGTCAGTCCTGAGGTAATCAGTTTTTTTCCGTATTCCACAACCTGTTTTCTTTCCTGTTCAAATTTCATCTTCACCGCTCCTTCATGGATGTGCTTTTTCGAAAGACCCTATGGACCTCGCAGTCTTCCGCAACCCGCATAGTTAATATACCCTACAATTGATGTTTTCAACAAAAAAAAGATCGAAGACGACAAAGTCTTCGATCCTGTAACCGGGCTTTCGGGTGTTACTGGGTCTTTTCAATTTCACTGAGAAAATCATCAATGGTCTGATTGCCCACAAATTCAAACTTCTCATTGATGACGACTTTCGGTACACTGGAGACGTTGAATTTTTCGGCTACCGCTGAGAAGGTTTGGGCTTCGATCATTTCTGCATCGATATGCTCATTTTCCAGGGCCAGCTGATGGGCTTTCTCCACGGCACCGGGGCAATGGGGACAACTCAGGGTCACAAACACTTTAATATTTACCGGCTTTGTCACTTTCTTCAGCCGCTGCTGCTGGGACTCCGGAAGGGTATCGAGGGATCCCGCCACCGCCATGATTCCTTTGATCAGGGAGTTTACCTCGTGGCCTGCGGGAATTCCGTTAAATTTTACCCCCTGATGCTTTTGCTCACTGTTCAGCAGCACAACGCTTGGGGTGAGGGTCACGCCGTATGCCTCGGCTTTATCCTTATGGGTATCAATATCATAGGCGGCGAAATGAATTTTATCGGAAAGAGAGGCCATCTCCTCCATAAAATCCTCCGTATCCTTGCAGGATTCGCAGCCCTCCTTCGTGGTAAAGACCGCCAGGGTCACATCCTTTTTCATACCGTTGAAAAATCCCGACAACTGTTCCCGCATTTCATCATTCAATAGTGCCATTTCCAATCACTCCTTTATTATTCTTTCCTAGGTTTACACAGACTTTTCCTCTTTATAGCCATCCCTCGGGTCGCCTAAAACCGTTTTCAAAAGTCCCTCAGGGACTGCTTATTTTGCCACAACCTCTTGGGGCGCTTCTACGGCTGCGTGGGTGTTTAAATAATCATTAACCGCAAGGGCTACTTTTGCCCCGTCCCCTGCGGAGGTGATGATCTGTTTGTAGGGGATCGTCGTAATATCCCCGGCGGCAAATACCCCGTCCACATTGGTTCTGCCGTAAGCATCAACGATAATCTCTTTATGGTCATTAACCTTTACATAATCCTTAAAGGCATCGCTGTTGGGCAGGTATCCGATTTCTACAAAAATCCCGTTGGTGTTCATAATTCTTCTGTCACCGGTTTTCTTATCCAGCACGTTAATACCGGTTACCATAGCCTCTCCGATGATTTCTTCCATTTGGGTCTGCAGGTGTATATGAATGTTGTCGTATTTTTTCAGCTGGTCCACCAGGACCTGGTCCGCCCGAAACTCGCTGCGGTGTACCAAATCCACCCGTGCGGCGATCTTTGCCATATCCAGGGCGGATTCCACCGCGGTGTTGCCGCCGCCGGCGATGACGACATCCAGACCTTCGAAAAAAGGTCCGTCACAGATCGCACAGTAGGCTACCCCTTTACCGGAAAATTCTTTTTCCCCGGGTATTCCAAGCTTTCTCGGCTTCGAACCGGTGGCCAGGACCAAGGTCCGGGTTTGATAGACGTCCCCGTTTTTCAAATGCACTTCGTGGAGACCGTCTTTTTTCGAAAGCTTTTCCACGGCCGCCTCTTTCAGTATCGGCACTTCCAGCTTTTGTACGTGCTTGATAAACTTGTTTACCAGTTCCTCTCCTGTCAGACTCTCATACCCTAAATAGTTTTCCACAACCGAGGTATCCATTACCTGCCCCCCTAAGCGTTCGGTAATAATCCCCACATTCAGTCCCTTACGCTTGGCATAAAGGGCGGCGTTCAGGCCGGCAGGCCCGCCTCCGATTATCAGGCTGTCATACACGACCTCTTTTTTCAATTGTACTTTCGTCTCCTCGGTTACATTCAAATTCAGTTCCATTTGTTATGGCCTCCTTATATTTTATAATAGCGGATCTTTAGATAACTGCTAAAGATCCTTTTGCTGTTGTAAGTCTTTTCGCTAACTTTCCCGGTTTTTCAGGACTTTACAGATACTCGATTCGCTAAGTCCACCAAAGAGCCGGCCCAGATCCTTCAGGGAAAGGGTGCTCTTTTTCCGAAATTCCCAAATCTTTTGGTTGCGCTCTTTTTTATTCTTTAAAAAAACCTCTTCCCGAAGATTCATGGCCTGTAGTTCCTCGGCTAAAACTTTTCTCGCCGCTTCATAGGATTCAATACATCCGGGACACTTCGACGCTTTTTCCGGAGGATCCTGACAGGAAAGCAGGGTATTTAACTCCTCGCTGTCCACCAGGGTGGAGGACTTTCGTTTTTCTTCGCTGTAAAAACAGTAACTGTTATACTCCGTCTCCTCCTCTTTCCCTTCCCGGTGAATCTCATCGAATTTCGCTTTTATTGCATTATGATCCGGCAGCAGTTTGCTGTAATAGCGGTCCTTAAACAGGGCTTCCGCAGCCTTTCGGTAAAGAGCGTAGGAAATATTCATGCTTTTCATCACTTGGGAAATATCCGATCCGTTTGCATCAATCATCAGATGATACACCGCCCCCTGCTTGACGCAGTAGGCATAGACGTTAAATCCGAAGCGCTGTTTTTTCTCCTCCAGGATTTTTAAAAATCCCCGGCGGTCCTTTTCATCCCGAAACAGCGGAACCTTTTCTGATCCCTGCTGACGAATGTAGTAAATTCCAAATTCGTCCTTTTCCCTTGATCGTCTCGGCATCCTCTTCACCACCCTTCAAAGACCTGAAATACCTTCTATTCGTTGAAACTTCATCTTCATTCGCTATAATACACATTATACACCCTTTGAAACAAAATTCAAGTACCGTCCCCTAAGTTTTTATTTTCTGACAATTTCACCGTACCTGCCCTCAGGAAATAAAAAAAGATACCGAAGAGTTTATCCGGTATCTATTGTTGTCAGGGCCATGGTCTTACCTTTCCCGATAGGTTCTGATCTTTCCCATAATCAGGTTTTTGATCAGATCCACTTCATCAATTTTAAAGAGGGTGAGGGCTAAAAAGTAGACGAGAACTCCCAGGAGGATGGCAAGGAAAAGCGCCAGCAGCTCCGGGATCGGCATCGGGTAAAGGCCCCCATCGACAAACCAGCCGGTGCGGAAAACCCAGGCACTGATAAATATCGCCCCGGCCATGATCAGGGAAGCCCCGCCGGATTTTATCCCGCAAAGGAGCATCTTTTTACCCCCCCGAAGATCCATCTTCTTATGAAGCTCCTTTAACAGCAGCAGGGCACCGATAATCGAGGCCGCACTGGTACCCAGGGCCAGTCCCCCATGGTCAAAAAATCGGACAAACAGCAGATTAAAGGCAACATTCAGCGACACCACGTAGATGCCGTTTTCCATCGGGGTTTTCGTATCCTGCAGGGAGTAAAAGCCCCGAATAAGCATCTCCCGTACCCCGATGCCCACAAATCCGATGGCATAAAACCCCAGAGCAAAGGCCGTCATTTCCGTTGCCCAGGCATCAAACTCTCCCCGCTGAAAAAGCACCCGGATCATCGGTTCCGCCAGGAGCAGGGTCCCCACGGCCACGGGAATGGTCATCAGCAGCATCACGTTGACCCCCTGCAGCAGCATCCGGTTAAAACTCACCGGATTTTTCGAATCCCCTTCCTTTGCCAGGATCGGATAAATGATCGTCACCAGGGTTAAAATAAACACTCCGTACACCAGCGCTTTTACTTTTTCCGCATAGCTGAGGGCCGAGACGCTGCCCGCAATCAGCCCGGAGGCCAGGGCCCGGTCCACCACAACGTTGAATTTACTGACCATCGTCCCGAGGATGACCGGCCCTACAAATTTCAGCGTATGCCGTACATTCCGGTCCCTAAGGGCCTCTTTTACCGAGGGTCCGGGGAAAAAGCGCCACCCGATGGCGGCACTGTAGCCCATGGTCAGCAGCCACTGCAGGATATTTGCCGCCACCGCAGTAATCATCAGCCCCACAATACCGTACTGATCCGCCATAAAGGCGAGAAAGAAAAAAAAGGGTATGTTAAAGGGAATGCCCATCAAGGCCGGGAGGGCGTAGTTTTCCTTGCTGTGGATATAGGCGTTGAATACATCGGTCAGAACCACGGCGGCCATACTGGGAAGTCCGATACGTACCAGGCGGACGGTAAAATCAAAGGCTTCCGGTTCAAAACCTCCCGCAAAGATATTAACCAGCAGCGGCGCTGCCAGATAAAACAGTCCGATCCCCACCAGGGAACCGGCAAAAATCAACAGGCTGAATCGGCTGAGGTAGCGGTTTTCTTCAAAGATCCCCTGTTTTCCCCGAATATTGGTAAAGATCGGGATCATACTCTGCCTAAGGGCAAGGGCGATGATCGTAATTAAGACCCCGTTGATGGTCAGGGCCATGAAAAAGGCGTCGGTGTCTCCCCCCAGGCCGAAGCGAAATCCGATCAGCATTTCCCGAAGGAAGCCCATGATTTTACTAAGGCTGGTAAGAAACATTACCAGCACCGCTGATTTGGTTGCTTTTTCCAGTCGACTGCCCTTCATGGCCTCTCCCTCCCTGTTCTTGGTTTTTTCGGTTCTTCATTACTGCTGCTCTTCATTACTGCGGCTCTTCCTTCTATCATCTCTTCCTTTTATATCTCTTTTCGTTCCTTTTCTAATTCTGGCCTTCGATTTCTAATCCTGGCCTTCGATGGTATCCTTCAGCTCATTTAAATAGACCCAGCGCTCCATCTTTTCTTCCAGGGCCTCTTCTGTTTTTCCTTTTTCAGCCAGCAGTTCCTGTAATTTTTCAAAATCATCGGCGGCCTGTTCAATCTCCGTTTCCAGGGCCTCCAGCTTTTCTTCGATTAGAAGAATATCCTGATCGATGGTTTTAAATTCCTGCTTTTCCTTGTAGGAAAATTTCAGCTGATGATTTTTCCGTCTGTTCTTTTCTGCCGGATCTTCGCTGAGGTCCTTTTCTTTTAATGATACCCCTTTGTTGAGGCCGTTTTCTTTGCCGGTCACCGGGGCATTTCTAAGAGCCCTGGGGGCTCCCCCGAGGCGGCTGCCGTATTCTCCCTGGGCTTTACGCTCCAGATAATCGGAGTAGTTTCCGGTTTGTTCATAGATACTATGGGCTTCAAAGGAGAAAATCCTGTCCACAGTCCGGTCCAAGAAATACCGGTCATGGGATACGGTGATGACCGCTCCGGGAAATTCTTCCAAATACTGCTCCAGAATACTGAGGGTTTTAATATCCAGGTCATTGGTCGGCTCGTCAAGAAACAGCACGTTTGGCGCCTGCATTAAAATATTCAGTAAATAGAGCCGTCGTTTTTCCCCTCCGGAGAGTTTTCGTATCAGGTTCCACTGGGTTTCCGGAGGAAATAAAAACAGCTCCAGCATCTGGGAGGCGGAAATTTTCTTCCCCTCCTTTGTAGCAATATATTCCCTTTCCCGGCGAATGTAATCAATTACTCGAAGATTCTCCGGGAGGGGTTCCATCTCCTGGGCATAAAATCCGATTTTTACCGTCTCTCCGATTTCCAGTATGCCTTCAAAATCTCCGATCACCCCGCCGAGAATCTTAATCAGGGTGGTCTTTCCGCTGCCGTTTTCACCAATGATCCCGATTCGGTCCCTGGGCAGCACGGTATAGGAAAAATCGTCGATCAGCGGGATCTGTACTGAGGTTTTGGAAGTCTTATCCGGAAATTCCTGATAACTCTTTGAAATTCCCACGGCTTCGATGACCTTTTTTCCCAGACGGGCGGCCCCCAGAGAGATTTCCATTTGTCCCTCCCGGCTACCCTCCTTCTCCTCTTTTAGTTTATCAAACCGCTGTATTCTGGCCTTTTGTTTGGTTCCCCGGCCCTGCACCCCGGCCCGGATCCATTCCAGTTCACTTTTATAAAGACTTTTTTTCTTTTCCAGCTCCCGGAGAGACTTCTCTTCCCGGGCGGATTTTTCCTCCAGATACCGGGTGTAGTTTCCCTCATAACTGTATAGCTTCCCGCCTTCCACTTCCACAATCCGGTTGGCAATCCTGTCCAGGAAGTAGCGATCATGGGTAACCATTACCAGCGTGGTCTGCTTTTCCGTTAAATAGGCCTCCAGCCAGTCGATAATTTCGTTGTCCAGATGGTTGGTGGGCTCATCGAGAAT
>SKOH01000159.1 GCA_007120165.1 Clostridiales bacterium | reverse complement strand
TATGGGCTTTGAGAACTTCAAGAATGGCATCAATGTTCGTTCCGTCTGCGCCGTCGTCAAAGGTCAGGGCAATTACTTTCGGTGAGGACGGACCCTGATGAATGATTCGGGAAGGTGCTGCGTCAACAGAAGTCCAGCTCATGGATAAGAGGAGGAGAACCACCAAAATCATGGCGATCTTTTTCATTTTTAAACCCTCCTTAAAATAGAATGTTAAGATAACTTATATATACCCTTTTTATTGTTTTTCAAGCCTTCTAAACCACTGAAAGCATAGGGATAAAGCCTTATCTTTTGTAAAAAAAAAGTGCCGGAAAACCCGGCACTTTTTTTATTATTTTCTTCCCACATCCTCATTTACTTTCTTGCGGCTGACCAAATCCGATACGGGGTGTTTTCCTTCGGAAGTGAATCGATAATCCTCTCCTTCTTTTTCTATTCGCTTATTAATCACATCGGTGCTTGGGGCGGAGTCTTTGTTTACCGCTTCCTGGAACTTATGGAAACGGTGATCCTTGTCCAGGTCTCCCACATCTTTATACTGGTCTAAATCCGCGGTTAACTGTACCTGCTCTTCCAATACCTTTCGTACGTATTCTTTATTGGATTGGAATTTCAGGAGTTTCGGAAATTCTTTCGGTAGCAGATCCTCTGCCTTTTTCCCCTCATAATCCTGCATCAGCTTATCCGCAATCTTCAAGTGCTCAATTTCCATCATCAGATGCTGTTCCCAGATTTTTTTCATTCGGGGATCCGTCTCATGCTGATAAAAAGAGTAATATAGATAACACTCATTGTACTCATGAAGGAGCAGATTCTCCATCCAGGTGGTCGTGGGGTCCATTAGGGATTCATAGTGACTTACGTGCTGTTCTTCAATTTGTCCGATTTCCGCATATAAGGCTCTTCCCAACATGGTATCGTAGGTGTTTCCGATATTCATATAGAAGTTCATTGTCTGCTGCTCACCGGCAATAATTGTTAATACATTTAGTTTGGTAATAATGTCGGCGGTATCCTTATCGTAGGGTTTTCTGATGGAATCCATCGGATGGCGATGCTCGGCCATGGTGGGTCGTCCCGGCATAATTTCCGTATATTCCCCTACCAGTTTTTCCGCTTTGATCCCCTTATCCATATCCATCAGATTGGCATACCGGTACAGATGATCAAAGTCTTCCAACAGGGCAAAGTCCAGGGCCTGTTTTACATTTTTATCCGGTTCATTCTGGGCGAGCCACGCCGTTAAGTCCACCGCTACCTGCTCGTAGCCAATGGTCATTTCGATATTGGACTCGTTGGCCGGTGATAGCCAGTTGATCACTTTTTGCTGCTGCTGCTCCATTCTTCGCCCCGTAGCAAGCTTGCGCTTGATGTCGGGGTCCTTACAGTTCCGGGCAAATTGATGCAGGAACATGGTGGATTCCACTTCGATTCCGTTCATCAAAATGATCCGGGTCTTGGTATACGGGTCTATTTCGTTTTTATCGTAGGGCTTGGAATTGATTTCATCCCAGGTTTTGATTTGCTTGTCCATGGCGATACCTTTTTCTTTTAACGGATTAAAACTCATGATTCTATTCCTCCTTGTATTCTACTTTTCCCAATAGTATAAGCCGACAAAATTTTATAATCCTCAAGTAAAAGCGCTTGTCGGTTCATGGACCCCTGTTCCTTTTCTTTCCAGTAATTTATAAAACTTCATAAGCTCCCCCCTTTCGATTTTGAATGCCTGAAATCGGTACTGGAAAACTTTTTCCTGCCGGACAAAATTTTAGCCGGTTCCGGAATTGGATTCACGGAACCGGCTAAATCAGGTTTACAGCTGCCGGTTCATCTTAAACCATGGGACCTGTGGGTTTATCAGGATCCTGATCATTTTGATTTACCGAGTAATCAGAGGCTTTAAAGTCATCGTTTTCCTCGGAAGCGTGAATTTTTTTATCCACATGCTCCAGCTGTTTCGATGCAAAACTTCTTCCCCCGATTCCAAAAGCAATGGCAAAAGCAACCGCCAGGGCTGCCATAATGGCAATAAAGCCGATGTTTACGATGCTTTGGGCCATTCGCAGTTGATCCAGGGTCATAAAAACGGCAAAGGTAATAATCATATACTTCAGGATTTTTCCCAGGGCCTTGGAGCCGCCGGAATATTTCCGTACAAATTTCTCTACAAAATTCGCTAAAACCAAACCGACTACCAGGATGATAAAAGCGCCTAACAGGAATGGGATGTATAGAAGAATCGCTTCCCCGATGGTCTGTAATACCCCGAGTTCCATAACATTGGCAGCTTCCACTACGAAGAACAGCACGATTAATATTTTGACGATTTCCGAGATGATTTTCGCCAATGAGAAATTGGGAACCTTAACCATATCAAGCTCTTTATTGAATCGATCCAGCATGCCGTCGATGCCCGTACCGGCCAGCAGGGAGTGTAACAGTTTCCCTACAAATCGGGCAATTAATACACCAATCAGGATCAGTATAATCCCTGCGATAACATTGGGAATATAACCGAAAATTAAATTCAGCATATAAATTGCCGGCTCCGTAATTGCGGCTATTTGAAGGATTTCCAATGCCGCAATAATCACCGGTATCAAAATCAATACATATACGATATTACCAATAACCTGGGATAGGGAAATTGGTTTATCCCCTTTATTTTCTTCCTTCTTAGGTTCTGAAGGTGCTCCTGACTGATTTGAACCCTTGGAATCCGATATGCCGATTTTTTCCGGTAATCGATCCGCACCGAAGCCATGGGCTATATTTGTAACAATATCCCTTACAAACTTCGCAATAAACCAACCGATAAGAAGCACCAGCCCGGCTCCGAGAATATTCGGAATAAAGGCCAGCAGGCTGTCTGCCATGTTCGTTAACGGTTCAGCAATTGCCTGCATCCCCAGTGTCTGAAACACACTAGGTATTACCAGCAGGAATACCAGAAAAAAGACCAGCTTTCCTATCGCTTCCAGTAATTTTTCCCCGTCCTGTTCCGTTTGGGCCATTTTCCCTTTAGCCATTTTCTCCGGAAGATTTGCTGCTTTACCCCCCTTGGTGATAATATTTTTTATCAAGGTTGCAATAATCCATGTGATCAGTAAAAGGGCCAGCGCCATTAATATGTGGGGTATGGCGTTGATTATGGTGTTTAATACATCCCTGAATTGATCTCCTGCATTCATTCTTTTACCTCCTTTTAAACACTACAATACGGATATTTCTCCTGACTTTCCCTATAATTATTCGCTAATGTATCTCTCTAAAACCTCCTTTTACATTTTTTCCAACCCGGTTATATCTTTTATACCTCACTTTCGGATTTTTTAACCACGATTTCTCATAATTTCATAAATATTTCCAACCACTTATGTAAACTTCTATAAGCAATTTAAACTTAGGGTGTATCCCAACTTGAACTATGAATCATTAAAAACGCTCCTACAAACTTACCTCAAAAGGTCCATGGAATAGTTTTTTTTTAAAAAAACCGGAAAGTCGGATTCCATTCCAACTTTCCGGTGCGGGCTGCTTCTTATTAAGTTCTTTACTGAAGTTTCGGTACAATATCCTTCCAGATTGCTCTTAGGATCTCTTTATGATCAACTTCGTTATGAGCGGTAACCGTTACTACGGCGCTGTAGTCTTGTAACACCACACAGAGCTGTCCATACATACCGTCAGCCCGGTACGTATTAGCCTCGGTACAGTTCCAAACCTGATATCCGTAACCCTGCCGGGTTTCGGGATCATTTTTCAAAGAGGTATCCACAAGATCCCTATGCATCCGATGCACATAATCCTCCGGCAGGATTTTCCCGCCATGATAAGAACCTTTGTGCAGCAGCATGATCCCTATACGGGAAAACTCTTCCGTGGTTAAATACAGTCCTCCGGAACAGGACGTATACCCGATGGGACAGCTATGCCACTGAGGATTTTCAATCCCCAGTTTATCAAAGAGTCTCGGCTTTAAATACTCAAGCATCGTCTTCCCGCTGACCTTCTGCACAATTCGTCCTAGGATATACGTGGAAAGATCTTCATAATAAAATGCGGTACCCGGTTCTTTTAAAACCTTCGATCGAAAAAAAAGTTCTGCCCGGTCCTTAATCTGGTGGTTGCCATGATCAATGAGGTGCCCCGAGCTCATTTGAAGTAAATCTTTGACGGTAATGTTTTCAGACCCGGGGGCAGCAACGTCCTGGTACTCCGGGAAAAAATCCAGCACCTTATCGGTTAATTGAAACCGCCCTTCCCCTTCTGCGATTCCCACCCCCACCGAGGCAAAGGTTTTCGATGCGGAGTACAGGTTTTCCCGGTCATTGCTTCGAAACCGGTGTTCTCCCAAAGCTTTTCCATTTTGATAGACATGAATACCGTAAACCCCCAGCTTATTTTCCATAACGGAAAGTCTGAAGTCTGTAAATAAACTCATGAAAACCACTCCTTATAGATTTCTCCTATTCGTACTGTAATTAAAGGCCCAACGGATACAAACCCTTATTTCTCTGTCCTTTGGTATTCCTCCCTAGTCATGCCGAATAGGATTTCATCATGGTATTTCCCATCGGTATAAACCATCTGGCTTCTTCTGCCTTCTTCCCTGCAGCCCAGTTTATTCAGCATTCTGGCGGACCCCGCATTCCCTTCGATCACACTTCCATAATATTTATTGAGTCTACGCTCAAAAAAAGCATATTCCAGTAAAATACTCATCGCTGCGGTGCCGTAACCTTTTCCACGGTGATCCCGGTCAATCTGCATCCCGATACTGAAGGTCCCGTTTTTCTCATCGATGGAATTCAGGTTAATTCCCCCAACATTCTTTCCATCCAGATTTTCAACGGTAAACATTAATCTGCCCGTACCCTGCTTAAAATGAATGAAATGCTCAATCATCTTTTTAGCTTCCTCCATGGTGGGGGGCAGTTCCACCTCATAGTTCAGCAGCCTTCTGGCCGGAGTGTCAAATCGGTTGTAGTAATGACCTTCCCAGTCTTCCTCTTCAAAGCTTCTCAGCCGCACAAGCTCGTTTTGCCAGTAATAGTTTTGATAATTAATTTCCCGCATTTACCAACCCTCCTTTTCCATTGTGAAGATAACTCCCACCGTTAAAGCTTTCAGCCTTTATGAAGTATATAACACCTCATCGCAAAGAAACGCCACCGGGATGTTTTTTTCCTGGTCCACATACATGGTAAGGGGCATGCCTTTTTTTGCATGGATATGAATCGGTACCTCCGTATCATACAGAGTATTCCCCGATAACAGCGTGAGTTTCGTGGAATGGGTGTGATTTCGTCCCCCAAAGTCTGAGATATTGGCTCCAAGCAAAAGCCCTTCACCGATGCCCATACCCACAATACTGATCTCCGGCCGCTGGGTAACCACAAAGTGGCTGGGTTTTATTCCTTTGTATTCCTCTGTGGTTTCAATGTACTTTACCGGTTCCTCCAAGAGCAGGGTTTTACCATCATAAAGGGCCCCTTCGTTCAGATCGTAAAGGACAAAACCTTTTATATCGAAAGGCTCTCCGGACCAGTAGGGCTCGAGATCGAAACGGTTTTTCAGATGGAAGAGGCGGTAAATGAATTTTTCGTCAAAGTCCTTGGGCTGAAACTCCCGGTAAAGATTTTTGAAGGCCTCTTCATCGGCCTCCCCTTGAGCCATTTCCTCTTCCCAAAGGCGGTTTAGTTCCTGCTGCAGAACCTCCTCCTTAATCTTTCCAAGCATGGACTTCGCATTATGTCGCTCCGCTACCACATTTTTAATCTTTTGATAATCCAGGTCGGCATCCTCAGCCCTGTGGTCCGTCAGGGCAATCTGCACAATCCTTCGGTTTCTCCCTCCGATGTGAAAGGACCCCGCCTGAAAAGAACTGCCGAAGGTAATACCCAAATGCTTCCCCTCCTTCGTACATACATTAAATGCCATGGTTAGCCTCCTTTTGTACTAAAGTCTGTTTTCTTCTCTCGATTCCTGAACAGCATGCTTTACCGCAAGTTTTATAATAAAATACAGTAGTAAAGCCGGTAACAAAAGATATATTGGAATAAAAATTAAGCCAATGAGGTTGAATCCCATCATAATCACACCCTCCTTTATCATTTCCTTTCTCTAATATTCAATTCGCCGCTATACGAATAAAATCCTTTTTTTTATTCGGAATTTATCAAAAACAAAAACCCCCCATCCAATAATTTCTTGAATAAGGGGGTGACGCTTCTTTAAGACCGGGACTACTATTTAACAGGTTTTACCGAGCAATGGTTGTAAGAAGGACAACTTCCGCATCCGGACCCTTTTTTCCGATCCTTGATAATTTTGAAAAACGCTCCCGCAAGGATTACTGCAATGATCAAAAATATCATAATATTGCGGAGCCTTCTGCTGCTTCCTTTATACTGACAAAAATTAAATAAGGATCGCTTTTGCCAACTCTTTATCAATGCTGTATCTTGCATCCTTTATATGAATCACATAATTGTCCGCAAGTACGGAGATAATGGTTATTTTTTCCCCTTCAAAACATCCGAGGCTAAATAAAAAATCCTTCATGGTTTTGTCCTCGGTTTGTATGGCCTTAATCCTATAGGGATGGTTCCTCTGACCAAGGGTCAGATTATTTACCTCTGTACCGGGATTTTCATTTTTCTTTTTCGCTTTTCCGCCAAACAGTCGATTGACAATAGCCAGTTCCATGGGAAATACCTCCATTTTGTCAAATATTATTATTTTTCCTCTAAGTATCCTTTGATTGCTTCCATCATTTCATCGGAGATCACATGCTCCATTTTACAGGCATTCTGTGATGCCTGGCGGGAACTGAGGCTTAAGGATTTCTGCAAAAAATCGGAAATCAGATTATGCTTTATCACAATCTCCTTGGAAATCTCTTTCCCTTTTTCCGTTAACGTTATATGGCCATAGGCTTCATTATGAATCAGCCCTTTGTCCCGCAGTAGATGCATCGCCTTTGTTACACTGGGTTTTGAGATGTCTAAAAAATTACTGATATCCACGACCCGGGCATGTCCCTGATCTCTTTCCAGTATATAAATGGATTCCAGATACATCTCTACTGATTCGGTAAGCTCCATAAGCAACAACCCTTACTTGTTGATATTTGAATTCATTGTTTCCTTTAGCTAACTTTATTTAATTTTAGTGCTTTTTCTAAAGATTGTCAAGCTTTTGATAAACTTTCTCATCCATTATTTTTTTTACGGTTTCCATTTTGTACAACCGGTAGTCGGCAAATCTCTTTACCGGATAAAAAAAGGGGCCCCACCGGGGGAAGGATTCACCTTAAGTAATGCAAATTTGATTCTTCAGCCTGAGAAGTTTACCCTTCCTTCTCCAGTATCCCGTGGTTCCCTTCAATCCGTAATCGACAATGATTCATAATCCGAAGCTGGTCCTCCGTCAAATTTGCCGGATCCCAATACATATACATCAAACTGTATTCGAAAATTTCCTTCAGTTTAATCAGCAGCGGAAGGGTTTTTAGCATTTCTTCACTTAGATGATGTTCCTCCCGGTATCCATTAAGGATGGCGTCTGTAACACTGCGTGCATAATCGGTAATGTTTCCGTTTCCGTCGAAGGAATATTCAACTGCGCTGTAGAT
>SKOH01000111.1 GCA_007120165.1 Clostridiales bacterium | reverse complement strand
CATTGTTGTCACTGATTATTATCAGCTGTCACCACCTTTTTTATTTAGGACTTATCCTAATATTTTACCACCTTTTAACTACGAATGCTAGAAGCCTACCTCCCTTTGCATTCTCATTTCCATAGTCTCCTTTAAGTATACTTGTATTGCTACCCTTTATTGCTACCCTTTTTTTTTCAGTTAAAACGACGAAGGCAACGGGGAAACCTTTGAATCAAAAAAAAAGGAACAGCGTTTATGCTGTTCCTTTTCGGCTCATTTTTCCTGACTGTATTTATTAATAGTTGACGAAGTTCAGCGGATTAACCGGTTGTCCGTTTCGTCGTACTTCAAAATGAAGATGGGGTCCCGTGCTTCTGCCGGTGCTGCCCATAGCACCGATTCTCGTTCCTTTTTGCACCCGGGTCCCCCGACTCACATTAATGGAGTTGAGATGGGCATAATAGGTTTGATAACCATTTTCATGATTGATAATTACAAGATTGCCGTAACTTCCCCGATAACCGGCAAATTCCACACTTCCTCCGTCCGCTGCATTAACCGGCGTTCCCGTGGGACCTGCAACATCAATGCCATTGTGCATGGTTCCCCATCGGGGTCCGAATCCCGAGGTTAATCTTCCCCGGGTTGGCGTTCCAAAGGCACCGGAAGCCACTGTGGTGGGCCGTTTGGCGGTTCCCCGGGCAACAATCCGGGTAACCGGCTCCGAGAGAATCGTTTCTTCCTTGATCTCCCGTTCCACTTGCCGTCCATTTTCCCGGAGGATGGTTCCGCTGATTTTCCGCTCTCCGATTTTCCCTTGCTGAGTAATCTTTCGATCCCCTTCAAAGAGGGCATCGGTATCGTTATATTCGGTTTCAAATTCGATTTCTTCTGTATATTCCAAGGGTTCTATCGTTCGAACGGTAAGGTATGGTTTCGGCACCACAAGATTCAGCTCATCTCCGATACTGATCATATGGATATCTTCTACATGGGCGTTGGCCGCTTCAATATCCTCTGTGGTTAATTGATACCGTTTAGCAATAACCGAGATCGTATCACCCTGGGCCACGGTATGCACCTGTTGTTCATCGGTGCCTTTCAAAAGGATTTCGAAGGCATTCTCAGGATTTTCGATAGCCCCTAGGGGTACTAACATTTCCTGTATTTCCACGGTTTCCCCAAATTCCACAAGCTCATATTCCCTATCCTCTTCGGTAAAGTGCTCTTTTAGGTCTGTTAACAGGTTTCTGGCCTCTTTTTCACTGCGGAGGTTGACCAGACCCTGGCCTTCGATTTCAATGGCATAGGCTCTTACATTATAATCAATACTTGCCAGGATTCTTCGCTCAAGTTCCGAGACTTCTGTTAAGGGGTTTTCTTTTTCGCTGAACTCGTCTTTTTCAAAAGTGATGTTTTCCGCTTCCACAACGATGTTTTCATTGTACTGCTCCCGAAGGGTCTGTTCGATATCGTTAATCATCCGTCCAATGGTTTCCCGATTATCCACCACACCAATCTCCTGATCGTCTATTCTTACCATATACCCTTCATAAACCGGGTCTAAAATCGGTACTCCTTCACTGTCTAAGGACAGCCCGGCGATCAGCACCACGGCTAAACTAATACCCAGCAAAGCGCCCCCTTTTTTAGGGAAAAAAAAGTTTGCGGGTTTATTATTTCCGCTGGATTCATTCCTACGGCTTATTAAGTAATTTTTAAAAGTGTCCAGGTAGTTTTTAAAATTTCTGTTTTCAGACTTGCTATGGTTCCAGGTACTGCTTTTTTTGAAATAACTTTTTACCTGTTGCCCTATTTTCTGAAAATAACTCATGTTTTCACCTCTTATTTTTCGGTTTTTTAACGGTTTGCATCGATATTTTTTAAACGAATTCTGTCGATGCTTTTTATATTATATCATACTCCTCTGCAGATACAATGAAAAAAGTCCTATTTTGCATTTTTTGTCGAATCTTTCGATGTTTTAGTCTCTTCCCGGGATGTGTTATAATAAAGAGAATATGAATGATATTGGAGTGAGTGGAATGTTTTTAAAAAAATCCGGCACCATTGAAGAATTAGCGTCAATTTCCATTGATAATATATTTATCACCAGGTATCTGCCCAAAGCCAACGGTACCTATGTCAAAGTCTATCTGCTTGGTTATCAAAAATCTTTACTGTCCGTTACCAATCCGAAGGAAAGCGAGATCATTTCCCATCAGAGCCTTGCTCAGATTTTGGAAATACCCCTATCCGACGTATTAGACGCCTGGAAATACTGGGAAAGCCAAGGGGTCATCCGGAAAAATCCCCTGGCCCCCTCCCCGGATTATGAGGAGCGAGAAAATTTCTCCGTGGAGTTTCTCGATTTAAAGGAAAAGTATTTACTGGAACATTTCCAAGGGAAAAATTCAGGGGATGGGGATAAAAAGGAACAGAATATAAAGCGCAGCGCTGCCGATAAGAACCTGGGGGAGGGGCCCCTGGAGGGAAATGCTGCCAAAGAGTCCTCCCCGGATAAGGGTTCCCCCGAGGAAAAAGAAAACTATAAAAACCCCTATCATTGTACCCCGGAGGATTTGATTGCAGCCAATAAAGTCCCCCAAATCCGGACCATGTTTGGGGAGATCAACAAAATTATTCACCGCTCCTTATACCCCAATGAGAAGATTGAGATCCTCGGCTGGTTTTACAACTTTAATATTGAAGCCCCCCTCATTGTGAAGGCTTACCGCTTTGCCAAGGACAAAAAAAACATCTCCGGTGTACACTACGTCGGCGGGGTAGTAAGAAACTGGTATGACCTGGGCATTACCACCGAGGAGCAGCTGGAGGTTCATCTTGAATCCTCCAATGACCGATTCTTTTTATACAATCGGATCTTTAAAGCCTTAGGGTTTTCCAACCGGGAACCCTCGGAAAAAGAGCGGGAAATTATGGACCTCTGGTTCGATCAGTTTCACTTTTCCATTGAGATTATTCTTCGGGCCTGTGAAGAGTCCATTAAAATCGCAAATCCCAACATCAGCTACATTCATGGGGTTTTGAAAAACTGGGATAAACATCAGCTGAAAACCCTGGAGGATGTGGAGAAGCATAGGCTAGCCTCAAAGCAGTCATCCCCTTCCGGACCCTCTCTGAAGAAACCTGCCAGAGATAAGTTCAAGACCAAGTTTCATTTATCCGACAGTCGAACTTCCAAATACAATGCCGAAGAACTGGAAGCCTTGATTCAGAAAAGACAAAACAAAAAATAAGCGGGAGGCCTTTTATGTTTCATCAATATACCAAGGAAATTTTAAGAGAATACGACCGTCTTCGTCAGCATAGTGAAGACTTGAAAAAGCAGCGCCGGGAGGAAGTCTACCGCCGGGTGCCGAAAATTAAAGAAATCGATCAGGAGATTGCAAGGCTGGGGCTGAAATTATCGAAGTCCATTATCGAAACCCCCGAGGACAGCCAGCAGTTAATCCGCCGGATATCCACGGAAATGGAAAGCCTAAAGGAAGACCGGGCCATGCTCCTTACGGAGAACAATATTTCCCTGACCTATCTCGAAAAGGTCTATCACTGTGATAAATGTAAAGACCGGGGTTTTTTGAAGAATGGAAAAAAATGCGCCTGCTTTACCCAAAAGCTTATTGATCGGGCCTATAACCTCTCTAATCTGACCAATACACTGGAAAAAGAGAATTTCCATAATTTCAATATCGATCTGTTTTCCACCGAGTCCTTCGAAAAGGAAGCCCTTTCCCCCCGACAGAATATGATGCATCTACTGAACACCTCCGAGGGGTTTGTGTTGAATTTTCAGGACCCTTCCACAAAAAATCTGCTGTTTTACGGGCCTACGGGCCTGGGAAAAACCTACCTGGCCAATTGTGTGGCTAAAGCATTACTGGACCGGGGATATATTGTAATTTACCAGACTTCCTTTAAAATGATCGAGGTCCTGGAAGATCTTCGCTTCCGCCGCAGCGAGAGTAAGGAGGAATACAACCTGTTATTCGGGGCAGACCTGCTGATCATTGACGATTTGGGAGCGGAACTTACCAACTCCTTTACCAACAGTGAACTGTTCAACCTGATTAACAGCCGGATTCTCCGGGAGAAAAAAATAATGATTTCCACCAACTTAAGTCCTATGGAACTGGCAGAACGCTATGACGACCGGATTTTTTCCCGGCTGATTGCCCATTTTGACGTGCTGAAGTTCTATGGTGAGGATCTTCGCTGGGAAAAGCAGTAAAAAAGAGAAAGTACAAAAAAGAGAAAGCACAAAAAAATAAAAATCCTTTACTGATAAAACAGTAAAGGATTTTTATAATTGGTGACCCCTAGGGGAATCGAACCCCTGTTACCGCCGTGAAAGGGCGGTGTCTTAACCGCTTGACCAAGGGGCCAAAGTGGTGACCCATCCGCGGCTCGAACGCGGGACACCCTGATTAAAAGTCAGGTGCTCTGCCAGCTGAGCTAATGGGTCACTTTACTCACAGTTATATATCTTAACCGATCCGGTTTTGAAAGTCAATGCTTTTTAAGTATTATTTATCCCCCGGGGGAAATTCCAGCTTTTCTAAATATTTTGGAAGTACCTGGGGGCTTTTCAACAAAAGAGCCCGGGACTACCGCCGATATATCTCTTCCCGAACGATGGTCTGCTCCCGTCCCGGACCGATGGATACAATTTTTATCGGAATTTCTAAATACTGTTCAATAAACTCCATATATTCCTTTGCTTCCTGGGGAAGGTCCTGAAAATTTGTAATACTGGAAAGGTCCTGGGACCAGCCGGGCAGCGTCTGATAAATCGGTTTTGCTTTTCCCAATTTTTTCAGGCTGGCGGGAAAATCCGTGGTTTTTTCCCCTTCAATTTCGTATCCCACACAGATCTTAAGGCTCTCAAAACCGCTTAAGACGTCCAGCAGCATCAGGGAAATTCCCGTCAGGCCGTTTACCCGGGCCGTATACTTTAGCATCACCAGGTCCAGCCATCCGCATCTTCGGGCCCGCCCCGTAGTGGTACCGAATTCTTTCCCTTTTGTTCGAATCGCGTCCCCCGTGGCGTCCTGCAGTTCCGTAGGAAAGGGTCCAAGGCCCACCCGGGTGGTATAGGCCTTTACGATTCCTAAAATCTCCTCGATTTTATTGGGACCGATGCCGGCTCCCACCGGGAATCCCCCCGCTGTGGGGTGCGAGGAGGTGACGTAGGGGTAGGTTCCAAGATCCAGATCCAGCAGGGTACCCTGGGCCCCTTCGAACAAAACCTTCTCCCCCGCCTGTAGGGCTTCGTGGGTAAGCTTGGTGGTATCGGTTACGAACCTTTTAATCTGCTGTCCGTATTCCCGGTACTGTTGATAAAGAACCTCCATGTCATACCCTTCGGCTTCGTAAATTTTTTCGAGGATCCTGTTTTTCCTTGGCACCTGAAGGGCCAGTCGTTCCTTTAAGACTTCCGGGTCAATAAGATCCTCCACCCGAATTCCCGAACGCTGTATTTTATCCATATAACAGGGACCGATCCCTTTCCGGGTGGTTCCGATTTTTTCTTCCCCCCGGGATTCCTCCTCTAATGCGTCGATTCGTTTATGGTAGGGAAAAATCACATGGGCCCGCTGGTCAATACGGATATTTCCGGCGGAAAATCCGTTGTCCTCCAGTTTTTTAATTTCCGTTAAGAAGCCCTCGGGATCAAAGGCCACGCCGTTTCCAATAATATTTACTTTATCGGGATACAGAACCCCGGAGGGCAGCAGATGAAAAGTATATTTCCGGTCTTTTACGATTACCGTGTGTCCTGCATTATTTCCCCCTTGAGCCCGAACAACCATGTTTGACTCCCCGGCTAAATAATCAATAATTTTACCCTTTCCTTCATCTCCCCATTGGGCTCCTACGATGACTACCGAAGGCATATGATCCTCTCCTTTGTGTTGATTACCTATCCATAGTATCATAGTCCGTCCCCTTAATCAATATAAATGCGTACAATAAATACATTTTTTTATATTTCGTTCGTGTTTAGATTTGGATTTTTGCATAAAAAAAACCTGTGACTGTACACAGGCTTTTTGACGGCTGTTTGTTAAACTTATTTTACTGATCGCTCATGTGGGCATTTAATTCTGTTACAAGTTTATCGGAATCGATACCATGTACCTTTCCCGCATCTTCGATACTTTCCATGGTTGCTCCGGGGCATCCTAAACAATGCAGTCCATGCCGCATGAATATTTCTGCCAGACCCGGATCCATTTTCAATACATCCATTATCGTCATTTCTTTTGTAATTTTAGCCATTGGAATCCTCCTTATTCTATAATCAAACCTCAAGCTCAACTTAATTTCTAGTATATCTTATCATTTATGAGAAGATTTATCAACATCCTTTTCCTGCAGGTTTTTTTCCCTCACCAAAACTGTGGGTTTGTGGATAAGTTTTCCTCCGGTTTATCCACAGATCCCCCGGGCTTTCCTTCGGTTATTCACCGGATAACAAAAGTCGTCCACAAAAATACCACAATATCCACAGTTTTTTAATAAACCTTGTGGATATTGTGGATATTTTCCATTCTGATACGCATTCGTAAGTATTTACAAAACACTTCACCCTTATAGATTTTGAAAAATTCTTCATCATATCCTAAGGTTTCCAAAATCTCCGGTGTAATCTTGGGGTTTTCAAAGGATTCCCAGTACTCGTATTCCTTAATAAAGCCCAGTTGCTGATATACTTTCTTAGCCCGGATATTAAAAGCACCCACAAACAGGTAAATTTCTTTTAATTTTCCCTCCTTCAGCCAATAATTCAGAAAGATTTCCAGCGCTTCTTTTCCGTAACCTTTACTTAGTTCCTTGGGATCGAACACCACTCCCAGTTCTGCGATTTTTCGTATCCGGCGAATACTTTTCAGCGTAATATAACCCACTAATCTTCCATCGGTCAAAAAGACCCCATATATTTTTCTGAAAAACCTCCCCTGTTTCTCCTGATACCAGTAATCCCGGTACTGTTTATTGGTTTTGGGGAAATTATAGGTTTCAAATAAAGGATCCTGGTGGGTCCCCCAGTTCTTTAATTGTTCCACATCACTGCGGTGTAAAATTCGGATGTACAGTCTTTTCCCGATTATTAACAACGGATTCCCCCCATTAATTCCATCAGTTAGGGCTCCTGATGAAATTTATCATAATCCATAAACTTTTGAATATTCCCTGACCAGCGCAGCTCCACCGTTCCGGTTTCCCCGTGGCGGTGCTTGGCGACAATGACCTCTGCAAGGTTTTGTTTCTCGCTGTCTTCATGATAATACTCGTCCCGATATAAAAACATAACCAAATCCGCATCCTGCTCTATGGCTCCCGACTCCCTAAGATCCGATAATATCGGACGGTGATCCGAGCGAAGTTCCGGCGCCCGGGAAAGCTGGGACAGGGCGATAACCGGACAGTTCAGTTCCTTTGCCATAATTTTAAGGTTTCGGGAGATCGCAGAGATTTCCTGCTGACGGTTCTCAATCTTTCCGTCTCCCTGCATCAGCTGCAGGTAGTCAATCAGGACAAGGTCCAGTCCGCTTTCCATTTTAAGCCTTCGGCATTTTGAACGCATTTCCGTAACGGAAACCCCCGGCGTGTCGTCAAAGTAAATCTGGGCTTGGGACAGGGGGACCATGGCCCTCGCAATTTTTCCCCATTCCTCTTCATTCAGATTACCGGTTTGAATATTGCTTAAATCCACCATGGACTCGGAGGAAAGCATACGGAGCATTAACTGCTCTTTTGACATCTCCAGACTGAATACCGCTACGGAGTTCCCTTCCTTGATCGCCGCACTTTGGGCGAGGTTTAAGGCAAAAGCGGATTTTCCCATGGCGGGCCTTGCGGCAATTAAAATCAGATCCGACTTATGAAAACCATTCAGTTTCTTATCGATATCAATAAACCCGGAGGAAGTACCGGTAATGGTTTTATCGCTTTGGTATAATAGTTCAATATTATCAAAGGTCGTATTCAGCACCTCTTTGATCGGCACAAAACCTTCCTTGGCATGATACTGGGAGATGTCGTAGATATTCTTTTGTGCCTTTTCCAACAGCTCAGGCACTTCAATATCCGAGTTGTAACCCAGCGTCACAATTTCTTCCGATGCCCGAATCAGTCTGCGAAGGGTAGCTTTTTCCTCTACAATGACCGCATAATGCTTCACATTGGAGGCTACGGGCACACTGGAGGACAGACTGGTCAGATACTGGATGCCTCCCACCATTTCCAGCTTCTCTCTTTTTCGCAGTTCTTCCGTCAGGGTAACAAGGTCCACCGGTTCATTGCGGTTAAAAAGCGTTACGATGCAGTCGAAAATATCCCCATGGGCCCCCTTGTAAAAGTCGTCGGGGCGGACAATTTCCAGAGCGACAATCGTTGCCTCCTTATCCAGAAGCATCGACCCCAATACCGATTGTTCAGCATCTATGCTGTGGGGTGGTAATTTCCCATATTCCAATTCCTCTGCCATTTTACTGTTCCTTTACATGGACTTTAAGAGCGGCTGTGATATTGGGATACACCTTTACTTCCACATCGGTTACGCCCAGGCTCTTAATCGGTTCTTTTAAGTTGATTTTTCGCTTGTCAATCTTGATACTGTGCTGTTTTTGAAGTTCTTCGGCGATTTCCTTCGACGTGACCGACCCAAACAGTCGGCCCCCTTCGCCGGCTTTTGTCTGAATCTCCACAGGACTTTTTTCTATTTTTCCCGCCAGTTCCCGGGCCCGATCAATTTCCGCCTGCTGTTTTTTCGCCTCCGCCTTCTTCTGCTTATTTAAATTCTTTACATTTCCTTCCGTTGCCGGCTTTGCCAGGTCCTTGGGAAGCAGAAAGTTTCTCGCATACCCGTCATTGACTTCCACCACATCTCCGGCGTTTCCTAAACTTTTCACATCTTTTTTTAATATCAGCTTCATTCGTTATCACCCTCCTGAAAATATTCTTCAATCGCTTCTTTCAATTGCTCCTTTGCGGATTCTAAGGAGCTGTCCTGCAGCTGGGCCCCGGCCACGGCTAAATGGCCGCCGCCCCCCAACTTCTCCAGGATAATCTGAACATTGATCTTACCCATGGAACGTCCGCTGATAAAAATTTCTCCGTCCCCTTTTTTCCCCAGGACGAATCCGGCGGTAACGTTTTTAATATTCAGCAGCTCATCCGCCGCCTGGGCGGCTAACAGCTGGGGATTCTCCCCTCCCAGGGAAGTTGAGATGGCCACTTCCTCTTTAAAAATCTCGGCCCGTTTCAGGACTTCACTTTTGTTCAAAATCGTTTCAATATTGTCCTGGAAATACTGTTTTACTTCGATGGTATCGGCCCCGGCCCGGCGAAGCAGGGATGCGGCTTCAAAGGTCCGAACCCCGGTCTTGAATGTGAAGTTTTTGGTATCCAGGGCAATTCCCGCAAGCAGGGCATTGGCTTCAATCTCATCAATATTCATCCTGCTGTCCATATACGAAAGGATCTCCGTTACCAGCTCACTGGTGGAAGAAACATAGGTCTCATGATAGGTCAGCACCGTCTCATCTATAAAATCCGTAACCCTGCGGTGATGGTCAATAACCACGATGTTTTTCGTTAACTTTAGGGCCTCGGGACATTCGGTAAAACTTGGCCGGTGGGTATCTACCACAATCAGCAGAGAATTACGTTCGATTTTACTGAGGGCTTCCTCACAGGTGATAATATCCCGCCGGTAGTCCTTGCGTTCCTGAACCTTACTGTAAAGCCTTTCGATGCTGATATTGGGTTCATTTAATATAATATAGGTCTCCCGTTCCCGGTTCTTTGCGGCCCGGTATACTCCCATGGCGGCTCCTAGGGCATCCATATCGGCATTCTTATGTCCCATGATAAAAACATTTTCCGACTGGTCCATAAGTCTTCGAAGGGCATAAGCAATCACCCGGGATTTAACCTTGGTGGTTTTTTCCACCGCCGTGGTTCTGCCTCCGTAAAAGGAAATGTAGTCGTTTTTCTTGACCACCGCCTGGTCTCCCCCCCGGCCGAGGGCAAGGTCCTTCGCCGCGTTGGCGTAGTCTGCAATATCCAGAGGGGTTTTCCCGCTGGTTCCTACCCCGATACTGAGCGTAATCGGGATTTTATTGCCCATTTCAATTTTTCTGATCTGATCCAGGATTTCAAACTTTTTCGCTTCAAGTTTATCCAGATACTGGGTTTCAAAACCGACGATATATTTGTCCGTGGTATACTTTCTGAAAAATCCCCGCTGGGTGTTGGCCCAGCGCTTAATCCGATGGTCAATCTCCGCGGTGACCAGAGGTCTTCGCTCCTCTTCCGTATCCTGCATCACCTCATCGTAGTTGTCCACCTGGACTAAGGCGACGGCAAGTTTTTCTTCATTGTATTTTTTCTTTAACCGTTCATAATTGGTAATCTCAATGAAATACAGCATCATAATGTATTTTCGATTGCCCATATTTTCTTCAGAAACCCGGGCGATGTTGTAAAGCAGCTTATAATGGCGCTCTTTAATCTGCACATTGATAAAGGCCTTATGTTCCTCTCCCTTGCGATTTTCTTCCAGCAGGTCTTCAATTTTGATGTCGGGAACAAGCTCCTCCACGTTTTTTCCGAAAATATTTTTTTCTTCCAGGGTTTCAATGAATTTTCCATTATACCAGTGGATGGTCCCGTCCAGCTCTACAATGGTAAAGGGGATGGGAATGTTTAAAATGGCCTGTTTTGTTGCAGAGTCAATATCGGAGAAAAGTCCCTCCAGGTATTTTTCCCATTCCAGTTTTTTTAAATTATGAACTTTAAGATGATGATAAATCAGATATACCAATAAAAATACTCCGAAAATCCCCAATAACGGATTATAAAGGGACAGAAAAACAATCAGAATACCGATAATGATCAGGTATATTTTAGTATCCGGAACAAATAATTGGAAAATTTTTCGGTTTTTCATCGTTTAACCTCTCTTTTCTTAGTTCCAGGTTTTTCCTGGGCTCTGTTGCTGGGGCTTTGGGACGCTCTAGTAGATTTTTTTTAGTTTTCTCATGTCAAACAAAGCATCCACTAAACCCATAATCGCCACTATGGTCAGCAGAGGACTCAAAATAACGATAATTCCGAGAATCACCATCCGCAGGGATTTATGAATTCTGGTTTTTTTAATGAAAAAACTGATAAAGGCGATTCCCTGCAGAAAAAATATAAAGGAAAAAACCAGTATCATATTGCTAAGCAGGGTCTGCGCATAAATACCTTCAATAAATTGGGTGGCAAAGGTGAGTATGAATATGATAAAAGAGCCCAGCACGATATTTCCCGGCCATCTGAAATTACTGAACTCCGGCAACTCCTTCTGTTCCGCCCCTAAGCGCTTAAGTACCGCAGCGGTCATATAGTAATTCAAAAAACAGATCATCAGGGACTGAACCACAAAGGCTCCCGGGATAATAATGACGAAGTAGGAAAGGATCTCCTGGCGGGTAACCGGCTGTATATTCAGATTCTCCAAGGCACTGATTTGATGGTCTATTACCGACTGCAGCAGCACAATCAGTTCATCAATCACGTAAATGCCGGCGATCCAATCCACCAGCTGTACCGTAACAAATATGGAAAGTACCGAAACCAGGGTTCCCAAGCCGATTACCCGGTAGGGATTGGCTTTTTTCTTTAAAAAATATCCCATGATCAGGGTCATGGGCCCAAAAATCAGAATAATAAACAGAGGGTATAGGATACCGGTCAGGGCGCCGACAATAAGACTGGTGATAAGAAAACTAAAAATCATATACCGGTTTCCATGGCGGGTTGCCAGTACCAAAAAAGGAACCGGAAGTAAGACCAGCAGTAACGATAAAAACGGGATATAGATAAAACCAATGACAAACATAGAAGAAATCGTAGCCATCAGCGAGGCTTCAATTAAGGCTTTTCGATCCGACATCAGGTTCATAAACAACACTCCTGTAATTTCCTTCTCGAATTCACGTGCTTAGTAATCCGGAATGAGATTGATTTTTGCAAGACTTTGTTCGAGATTATAGATAAAAACAATCAGTTTGACCATCTCATCCGTGGGATAATTATTGATCTCCTCATGATTTTTCACCTTTTTTTTCATTTCCCGAAGTTTTTCGATAATCGGTTCGAGATCGATGGTATCCCGGATGTTCTGATTTAAGATTTGTTCTTCCATATTGTGTATGTTTCCGAGCATCTCCCGAACCACTTTCATATCCAGCTCCACAACATCCATCGTTTCTTTTTTCATCCCCCGGTCCAGCACCTGGTGCATGCTTTGCAAGTGCTGATATATTTCCCTTTCCAGACGCAGGGTAATGAGCGTATCCCGGGTACGGAACTCTCCGTGTATTTTGATCTCTTCCTCTTTTCGCTGGAGTTCCAGAAATTTTTCTGAAATTTCCAGTTCCTTGACCACTTGTTTTTCCTGTTCTTCCAGGGCGGCATACCGCTTTTCCTCCTGCAGGAAAAAATCTATCAGAATCAAATTGTACTTCCATAGGTCCTTGGAAGTTTTTCTGCTCTCCACAATAACCTTTTGATCATAATTCGGAGGAAACACCAGGTAGTTTACGGAAATGGCTACGATGATTCCCAAAAAGGTTTCAAAGAGCCTTGCCCCGGCGTAGAGAATATGTTCCTGGGTGGAGAGTACTTCACTTAAGTAAACACTGGCGAATACAACCGCGCCGATGGAAATGGACTCCCCCTTTTTTACCCAGTTCATAAAACTGATCAGAAGGACAAAACCCAGGGCTGCCACCAAAGGATTAAGGGGCCAAAGAAGGGCCAGCACTACCCCAAGGACGGCACCGGCGATGGTTCCCATCATTCGGTTGAAGCCGAATTTCCATGTATCAATCACCGTGGGCTGCATGACCACCACTACTGCAATTACTGAATAAAAAGGATATTCAATTCCTAGCAAATTTCCAAATAAAATACTGATAAAGACTGCAATACCAGTCTTTATTACCCGAAGGCCTATTTTCACAAAATTCTCCTCCCAATACCATGAAGTTCTTTTAGTATCCCTATTATACTATAGTTTCCATTGATTGAAAATAAAAGAACCTGCAATCTTCATTACAGGTTTTGAAGAATCAGCAAAAGGATGATCCCGGGAACCCCGAAAATTCCAACAATCAATGCATTGATGGGTTCAATTTCGATGGCTAAGCCGAAGTATCCGCCGATCCAGTTGAAAATCAGCAGGGTGACGGCTCCGATGATTCCGTTCCATATTAACTTTATCGCAATTCTCATCGGTACCGCCAGGATCTTTAATAAAACCAGGAGGATTAAAATCCCCAGGGCTGCAAATATAATTAATTGAAAATCCATTAGAGTTCTCTTCTCCCTTCCATGGCTCTGGAAAGCGTCACTTCATCAATGTATTCCAAATCGCCCCCTACGGGAATCCCGTGGGCGATTCTTGAAACCTTTATTCCCAAGGGTTTAATCAGCTTCGAGAGATACATCGCCGTGGCTTCCCCTTCAATATTCGGGTTGGTTGCCAGAATAATCTCTTTAATTTCTCC
Organism: Clostridiales bacterium; assembly: GCA_007120165.1. GTDB lineage: Bacteria > Bacillota > Clostridia > Peptostreptococcales > T1SED10-28 > Isachenkonia. The sequence goes on along the minus strand of SKOH01000111.1, from coordinate 9,564 downwards.
CTGCTGCAGTCGATTCAGCAGTTCCTTGATTTTTATTTCCTCGGGACCGATTCCCTCCAGCGGGGAGATTGCACCGTGAAGCACATGATAAAGTCCTTTGTATTCCTTGGTCTTTTCCATTGCTACCACATCCCGGGGATCCTCGGTCACACAAATAATGGATCCGTCGCGGTGGGAGTCGCTGCAGATCGAGCATACTTCCTGGTCTGTAATATTGGTGCAGAATTTACAGTATCGAATACTTCTTTTTGCGGTAATAATGGCCTCCGAGAGTTTTTCCACTTCGGATTCGTTCATATCCAGTACATGAAAGGCCAGTCTCTGGGCCGTTTTTTTACCCACCCCGGGAAGCTTGGCAAAAGCCTCTATCAGGTTTTCAATGGGTGCTGAGTAATAATTCATGGTCTCACCTGCATCTTTGTATTTTCATCCCTAGAACATTCCGGGCATATTCATCTGACCTGTTATTTTTTCCATTTCTTTGTTCATCATATCCTCGGCATTACGAATCGCTTCGTTGACCGCGGCCATAATAAGATCCTGCAGCATCTCAACATCTTCGGGATCCACAACGTCCCGGTCAATTTCCATTGCCACAATCTCTTTTTTCCCATTAATGGTAACTTTAACCGCCCCGCCGCCGGCGGTGGTTTCAATTTCCTTTGCTTCAATTTCCCCCTGTTTTTCCTTCATCTCTTTTTGCATCTTTTGAGCCTGTTTCATCATGTTTCCCATATTCGGCATTCCGCCGCCTTTAAATCCTCTTTTTGCCATGTCTTTCTCCTCCTTTTAAATATCATTAATTTTTTTTATTATACCATATTCATTTTTTCTAATCATCCCTAAATTCGATTAAACTCTCCGGCAGGGTTTCCGTCAGCCTTTTTTCTAAATCCGTCGAGGGGTCCCGGGGCAGCTCCTGCTCCCCTTTCATAATCAGCTTCAGACCTACGGATTGTCCGGTAAGCCGCTGGATTACTTCGGTAATTTGAGACTTCTTTTCCTTCTTGTCCAAGGCCTCCCGATGGAAACCGAAGCCTTTTTCAAAGCCCAGGATCAGGTGCCCCTTATCCGAGCCCAGGATGGAGGCCTCTTTTAACAGGGCTTCCAGCTGCGCCTTTTTTTCCTGTTTTAAGGTCTGCAGAATATCCTGCCAGTGTTGTTGAATTTTTTCCCGGTCCACGGATTGGCTGGGCTGTACGGTCTTTGGTCTTGCCTCCGGGTTTTCCGCTGATTTTTGGTCTTCCCGGGGCTTCGCCTCCCCTAAGGGGGCGTTGCTGCTTGGATTTGATTCCGCCTTGATCGCCGGGGCGCTTTTTATTTGCGGTTTAGAAACACTCTGGGGTCTCTCCCCGGGTCTCTCTTCCGGTGTCCCGGAAACCTCCGTGTTTCTTGCCGTCATTTTTTCCAATTTTTCAATCCTATTTATCAGTTCTTCTATTTCCAAAGAGGCTCCACTTTCTTTAGATCCTGTTTTTCTGCAGATTTGGACCATAAAAACCTCCAGCAGAATACGGGGCTGACCCATCCATTTCATTTTCCCCTCCAGCTCCGAGAGGCCTTCCAGGTTTTCGGTAATCCAATTACTGCTCAGCGCCTGACTTTGGGCTTTCAAGCGGTTCAAAAAATCCGCCGGCATCGTGGAAAACTGTTCCAGCTCAACCCCGACCTTGGCCATCAGCAGTTTCCGAAGGTACTGAATTAAGTCCTTGGTAAAATGGGCGACATCCTTCCCGTCTTTTCCGCCCCGTTCCAACACTTCCAGGGCCTTTTCCAGTTCCCCTTTCCCCAGCGCTTCGATGGTTTCGAATAACTGCTCTTCCGGTACAATTCCCAGGGTATCCACAACTCCTTTGGTGGTTAGGCGATTTTCTTCCCAGTGGATACTTTGTTCCAATATGCTAAGTGCGTCCCGAAGGGCCCCTTCCGCACTTACGGAAATGATTCTAAGGGCTTCCTGCTCATACTCGATATTCATCGCTTCCAGAATAAAGATCAGACGTTTTTGAATGTTTTCAATCGATACCGGTTTAAAATCATAGCGCTGGCATCGGGATAAAATCGTTGCAGGAATTTTACGGGGTTCCGTGGTGGCTAATATAAAAATCACATGTTCCGGAGGCTCTTCCAGGGTTTTTAACAGGGCATTAAAAGCCCCTTGGGAGAGCATATGCACCTCGTCGATAATATAGACTTTGTATTTCCCTTTGGAGGGGTGGTATTTTACATTCTCCCGTATTTCCCGGATGTTTTCCACCCCGTTATTGGAAGCCGCATCGATTTCCATCACATCCATAATCCGTTCCTCGGTGATGCCGATACAGGTCTCGCATTGGTTGCAGGGATTGCTGTCTACCGGATTTTCGCAGTTTACCGCCTTTGCAAAAACCTTTGCGGTAGAGGTTTTTCCCGTTCCCCGGGTCCCTGTGAAAAGATAGGCATGGGCAATTTGCCTGCTTTGCATTTGGCTTTTCAGCGTAGTTACAATAGGCTCCTGGCCAATGAGGTCTTCAAATTTTTCCGGTCTCCATTTTCGATATAGGGCTTTATGGGCCATTTTTTCGTCACCTTCATTCCTTTTATTGTTGACGTAAACCAGAACCTGCTATTGATGCTTTTATGGACCAACTAGACCTTCTGGTTTATCGCGGCCTTTAGGGCCTCATTTTCTTCCATGGACAGCGCTTGTCTCGCTGAGCCTTTATGGATGGGTTTTGCATAGGAGGCAGCGTAGTCCCTTCCATATATCCCGGTTAACAAAAGTCCTGAATTTTCCCCATCCAGTAAGACGGTGGAATAACTCAAATCACTGCCGGTATTGTCAAAGGCATTATACCTTTTGGTATACACCTTCTGCACACAGTTTGCCGTCTTTTTCTCCAGGTTCCGGATCTCTTCCTGCTGCTTTTTTAGAATCTGTTGGGTCTTTTCGTTTCCTTGCAGATGTTCCATCAGCATGACCTCTAAATTGTTTTTTTCCGACCCCTTAATAAAAGCTTTGTATTTATTGGACATTTTCTTTATTTTCAAAGTGCTACTCAACCATGCCGCCAGTAACAGCAGCTGTACAATGATGATTGAAAGCAGAATAACGGTAGTGTTTGTTTGCAGATAATTCATTAACGTATCCATACCCATTTCCCTTTCTGATTCTTCTAAAGTTCTGATCCGATGGTCTTGATCGCTTCAATCCCTTTGGCAACCTCTTCCATCGTTGTGCTGTACCCGAAGCTGAACCGGACCGCTCCCTGCTCCAGAGTTCCGATGGTTTTATGAGCCAGGGGTGCACAGTGAAGTCCCGGTCTTACGGCGATGTTAAACACGCTGTCTAAAATATAGGCAATTTCAGAGGAATCCATGCCTCGAAAATTTAATGCTACCACAGGAGACTGCTTTTTACAATCCTTCGGCCCATAGACTTCGATATAGTCCAACTTGCTTACTTCTTGGAGAAAATATTTTACTAATGACTCCTCATGTCTTAACAGATTTTCTCTTCCCTGCTGCTGAATATACTGGATGCCTTCCTTTAAACCGATAATTCCCGGAGTATTCGGTGTTCCGCTTTCATATCGGTCCGGGAGAATATCCGGCTGAACAAAGTCCTGGGATTTGCTGCCGGTTCCCCCTTCTTTCAATGTTTTTAAATAAAGACCTTCCTTAATATATAAAAAACCGCTGCCCTGGGGGCCCAGTAAGGATTTGTGTCCCGGGGCCGCCAGTAAATCGATATACATTTTCTCCACGTCAATGGGATACAACCCGGCGGTCTGGGCGGCATCAACCAAAAAAAGGATCCCCCGTTCCCTTGCAATTTTTCCGACCTCTGCGATAGGCATAAGGGTTCCCGTTAAATTGGAACTATGGGTAAGCACAATGAGTCTGGTATTTTCCTGAATGCTCTGATCCACTTTTTCCAGGGGGAGGCTTCCGTCTTTATTGCACTGAATAATGGTGTTTTCTACCCCTTCCTTTTCCAAGGCTTTAATTGGCCGAAGCACCGAGTTGTGTTCCATAGAGGTGGTAATTACATGATCCCCGCTTTTAAGTACCCCTTTAATCCCTAAGTTCAGGGCTTCGGTACAGTTCAGCGTAAATATCAGCTGTTTGGGATCTTTGATATTAAAAAATCCCGCCACCACTTCCCGGGCATCATAAATTTCCCGACTGGCCTGCAGGGCTGACTGATGACCGGCTCTCCCCGGATTGGCACAAAAATCCTCCAGGGCTCTGATCATCCCGGCTATGACATTTTTCGGCTTAGGATAAGAGGTTGCCCCATGATCAAAATACAGCATACTATCCCTCATTTCTTTACTGGTAACGTGTAAAAAGTCCTGACAATTATTTCTTATAACAGAATTTCTCCCTTAATGATAATTCTTGCTTTCCCTGCAACTTTTATCCGGTACTCCTCCTGCTGTTTTTTAATATAACAGCGAATCTCACTGGGCCGGTTCATAAAATCCCCCTGTTCAAAGGTAAGAAATGCCTCCTGATGATCCAGGGGAATCACGTTTTTTTTGACCAGATAATAACCCAGAGCCCCGCTTGCCGTTCCTGTGGCCGCTTCTTCGGAAATTCCCACTAAGGGTGCAAAGTTTCGGCAATGGGCGGTGTTTTCCCGTAGGGTTTCCAGGGTAAAGGCATGAATGCCCACAACCCCCAACTCTTTACTGTACTTCGTTAACTGGTCTTCATTTATGGTGAGCTTCTTTAAGCTTTCAAGGGTTTTTATCGGAACCATCAGATCCTTCAGCCCCGTTGTCGCAATGGTCGGCTCCAGGGACGCCTTGGAATTTTTGGAGGTGTTAATTTCTATCTGGTCCCGGTCAATACCAAGGATTTCGCTTAAACGCTCCAGGTCGATCTCCTGATCGATCAGACGGGGAGACTTCTGTTCCATGATAATTTCAATATCCTCGTCTCCTTGGATAATATCCACCCGAAGTTCTTCTGTTGCCGTCTGCTGTTTCACGTGAAACTGCGGTTTTTCATCGGCGATAAACCCTTCTTTTACCAATACATGAAAAGCCGCCAGGGTGGCATGGCCACAGAGTTCCACTTCTGTAACCGGGGTAAAAAACCGGGTTTGGAAGGTTCTTGGCTGGTGTTTATCAACGCTTACAAAAACGGTCTCCGATAAATTCAGCTCGGCGGCAATCTGCTGCATCAGCTTTTCCTCGGGGAATTCTTCGCTTACCACTACCCCGGCAGGATTTCCGCCAAACATTGTCGAGGTGAAGGCATCGACAATATACACCCTGTTTTCCATTTTTTCTTCCCCCTCTTTTATAGCGGTCCCTATGCGTATTACTCTCCTGTTTATTACTCTCTTGCGTATTACTCTCCCTTGAGCAAGCCTACAATCCGTTCCAGGTCCTGGGGATTATAATACTCGATCTCCAGCTTTCCTTTTTTCCTGCCGGTGATAATATTGACCTTCGTACCGAAATAACTTTTCAGTTCCTCTTCAATACTGGTGATTTCCACGTTTTTTTCCTTTTTTCCGGGCTTTCGGGGTTTTTTAGCGGAGGCTTCCTGCATGAATTTCTCAATCTGTCTGACGGTCAGCCCTTCCTTCTCAATTTTTAATGCCCAGTCCAGCTGGTGTTTATGCTCCTTCAGGCTTAGCAGGGCTCTTCCATGGCCGCTGGTAATCCGGTCCTCCGCCACCATTTGCTGCACCTGGGGGTCGAGCTTTAACAGTCTTAGGATATTGGTTATGTAGGATCGGCTTTTCCCTAAAGCTTCCCCCACTTCATTGGCCGTCAGGTTATAGTTTTGAATCAGATGCTGATAGGCTTTTCCTTCTTCGATGCCGTTCAGATTTTCCCGCTGAAGGTTTTCCACCAAGGCAACCTCTAAGAGTTCCTGTTCGGTAAAATCCTTAATCAAGACCGGAACCTTTTTAATCTGTAAGTTCTTACAGGCCCGCCACCGTCGTTCCCCGGCAATAATCACAAAGGTATCTTTTCGATTCTCATTTTTTGTTACCAGAATCGGCTGTAATACCCCATGCTTTTTAATAGAGGTCATCAATTCTTCCAAACTTTCTTTGGAAAACTCCTTTCGGGGCTGATGGGGATTCGGATGAATTTTATGGATTTCAATTTCATGGGCTGCTTTGAGATTGTTTCCTTCTTTTTCCCTTTCCAGTAAAGCGGATTTAGGAATCAGGGCTTCCAGCCCTTTTCCCAGACCTCTTTTTTTGGTTTTTTCTGCCATTAAAACTCATCCTCCTCAAGATCCAGAAATTCTTCCGCCAAATTGCGATAGGCTTCTGCTCCTTTTGATTTTCCATCGTAGTAAATTACCGGCATGCCATGACTGGGGGCTTCCGCCAGGCGGATATTTCGCGGGATAATGCTGGTGTAGACTTTCCCTCGAAAATATTTTTTAACCTCTTCCACCACCTGTATCCCAAGATTGGTCCTGCCGTCAAACATGCTGAGGACCACCCCTTGAATTTCCAACCGGGGATTAAGGTTTTCCCGTACCAGTTCCAATGTATTCATCAGCTGGCTTGTCCCTTCCAGGGCATAGTACTCACATTGAATGGGAATCAATACGCTGTCCACGGCGGATAGGGCATTGATCGTTAGCAGTCCCAGGGAAGGCGGACAGTCGATAAAAATATAATCATAATCATGATCAAAATCTGCTAAGGCCTCTTTTAAACGGAGTTCCCGATTTTCTCCCTGGGCCAGCTCAATTTCCGCACCGGAAAGCTTTCCACTGGAAGGGATAATATCAATGTTTTCAAATTCCGTCTTGACAATTACCTTTTCCAGGGCTTCCTCATTAATGATTACGTCATAGATGTTTTGTGCAAACTGATCCTTTTGAAGCCCGAAGCCGCTGGTACTGTTTCCCTGGGGATCAATATCAATTACCAGCACCCTATGGCCCTTTTCCGCAATGGACGCACTTAAATTGACATTGGTGGTGGTTTTACCCACCCCCCCTTTTTGATTAAAAATTGCTATGGTCTTGGCCAAATTTCTCACCCCTTTATTGATGAAGTTCCAATGAGCTGCCTGAATGGTCTTAGCGCTTGGGAATTTTCAGCGTTACCTCGATAAATTCTCCCCTATCCACTTCATGAATTTCTGCACCCTCTTGTCTTTCCCGAATCGCCCGGTACGCTTCTTTAATCGTATTTAAGTAAATTTTATAATTCATATAGGTTTTCACCCGGGCATGGGACTTTTTCTCCGGGGGAATTTCTGTTTTTTCTTGGGACTTTTCCTCTTTCTTTTCGTCCCCGGGTTTTTCTTTTTCTTCCTCTTCTTCTTTTCGAACCTGCTGTATTTCCTGTAATATTTCCTGAACCACTTCCTCGGTCCGTTTTACGGTAAAGTCCTCTTTAATTATCTGATCCAGGGTCATTCTTCTCAGTTCTTCATCGGGAAGTTTTAACAGGGCCCGGCCATGACGCTCCGTCAGTCCTTTTTCAATGATTAGCCGGAGGATTTCCGGATGAAGACGAAGAATCCGAATCTTATTGGCGATGGTGGATTGGTTTTTCCCTATTTTTGTTGCCAAATCCTTTTGGGTAAAACCGTGGTCCGCTAAAAGATGCTGATATCCCCGGGCCTCTTCAATGAAATTCAAATCTTCCCGCTGGAGATTTTCAATTACCGCCAACACCGCCGAGCCTTTGTCGTCCAAGTGATCCTGAATAATCGCAGGTATGGTTTGTAAATTAGCCAGTTTAGCGGCTTTTAGCCTTCGTTCCCCCGCCACCAGTTCGTATTTTTCCTTTCCGATCTTCCGAACACTTATGGGTTGCAGGATTCCATAACTTTCAATGGAAGCGCTTAATTCCTTAAGGCTCTCCTGGAAAAATTCTTTCCTCGGCTGGTAAGGATTTGGGATTATTTTTTCTATCGGGATTTCCATCACAAATTTCTGTTCCATGCATACGCCTCCGTTTTATAAAGTCTGGTCTATTAAAGATTCGATAAACCTTTCCCTATTCCTTCTTTTTTTCGCTTTTTTATCGGATTTTTCGATGTTCGTAAAGTTTTATCGGCGGTTCCTTTGTTTCACGTGAAACTTTTTTTCTTTTTTGGCAGTTATTAAAGAGGTTTTTTCCCCGGCTTCCCTGCTTGCCTGGGGTAGTGCTTGGGGGTGGACCTGATCTTTTTGATTATTATCATATGATGGCCTCTTTCCACAAAGGGAAGGGGAACTTCCTTCAGGCTTATTACTTCCCCTCCCAGTTTTTCCAAGGCTTTTTGGGAGTCCTTCAGTTCCTCCGTTACCCCCGGCCCTTTTTGACAGATGAAAAATCCTCCCACTTTTACAAAGGGCAGCGCATACTCGAGCAGTACCGGCATCCGGGCTACGGCCCGGGATACGGCATAGTCGTAGCTTTCCCGGTGCTCCGGGGCCCTTCCAAAGTCCTCTGCCCGGCCATGGAGGGTGGCAATATTTCTCAATCCCAGCTTCTCAATGACTCCGTCCAAAAAGTTGAGCCTTTTTTTTAACGAGTCCAACAGTGTCATCTCCAGGGCGGGCATCAGAATTTTCAGCGGTATCCCGGGAAAACCGGCGCCGGTGCCGATATCAATCACTTTTCCCTTGGTTAACATACCTTCTTCCTTTAACGGGGATAGGGAATCTAAAATATGTTTAATGGCAATTTCCCGTTCATCGGTAATCGCCGTTAAATTCATCCGTTCGTTCCAGTAGATCAGTTCTTCTTTAAATGTCTGAAACTGCTCTAACTCTTTTACGGTAAGCTCCCGGTCAAACATTCGTTGATAACCCTCGGTTAAGGTCTCCTTAAACACTCCTATTCCCCCTTTTTCGCTGTTCCAGATAAACCAGCAGCACGGAAATATCCGCCGGGGAAACACCGGAAATCCTTGAGGCCTGTCCTACGGAATGAGGACGAATGCTCTGCAGCTTTTGTTTTGCTTCGGTTCGTAAACTGTCAATTTTATCGTAGTCCACATCATCGGGAATGCGTTTATTTTCCAGCTTTTTAAACTGTTCAATCTGTCTCAGCTGTTTTTTAATATATCCGTCGTATTTGATGATCACTTCACACTGACTTTTTACGTCCCCGGTAAGACTCTTTGATTCTTCATAAAGGGGTTCAATCACCCGGTAGTTTATTTCCGGACGTTTCAGTAAATCGTATAGAGTCAGGGAATTTTCTACGGTGGAGGAGCCGATGGCTTCAAGAATCGGGTTCAGTTCCTTTGCCGTCACTTTCCTTTTCTTTAAACGCTGCATTTCCTTGTGGATTTGATCTTCCTTCAACAGCAGCCGCTGATAACGGTTTTCTCTCACCAGGCCGATATCATAGCCTTTTTGGGTCAATCGAAGATCCGCATTATCCTGTCTAAGGACCAGCCGGTACTCTGCCCGGGAAGTCATCATTCGGTAAGGCTCATTGGTTCCCTTGGTCACCAGATCATCAATCAGCACCCCGATATAGGCTTCCGACCGGTCCAGGATGAAGGGTTTTTTTCCGAGAATTTTCATCGAAGCGTTGATTCCGGCCATCAATCCCTGGGCCGCCGCCTCTTCATAACCGGAAGACCCGTT
>SKOH01000068.1 GCA_007120165.1 Clostridiales bacterium | reverse complement strand
TTGGACAGTGCTGAATTCAATCCCTTTAATTACGGTGAAATCATTAGGTATTTCCAAGAGATCCGTGGCAATCGCTCCAGTTACCGTATCATGATCGGTAATGGCAATCCCAGAAAGACCATTTTCAATAGCTCTTTGAACCGCTTCCTCGGGAGATAACACCCCGTCGGAAGCATTGGTATGAACATGCATATCGATTAACTTCATGTTTTTTTTCGCTCTATTGAATCCTTTAAGATATTGGATAAATGCTTTCGTATTTTAGCTTCATATTTATTCTCTGTAGGATGGTAATAAGTTTTAGTTTTTATTTTATCCGGTAGATACTGTTGGATTACATAGTTTTTTTCATAGTTATGGGGATACTTATAATCAATACCATGACCGAGAGAACTGGCTGATTCATAGTGACTATCTCTAAGGTGCTTTGGTACTTCTGTATGAATGGTTTTAATATCGTCATAAGCCTGATTTATGGCAGTATAAGAAGCATTACTTTTGGGTGCGGTTGCAAGATATGTCACACATTGAGCAAGAATCAATTTTGCCTCTGGCATGCCGGTAATGGTAATTCCTTTATAGGTATCCACAGCCATACTCAGAGCACCAGGATCCGCATTACCGATGTCTTCAGAAGCCAAAATGATCAGCCGCCTGCCAATGAATTCAATTGCCTCCCCTGCAACGAGCATTTTCGCTAAATAATGAAGAGCAGCATCTGCATCACTCCCTCGAATACTTTTGATGAAGGCCGAGATTACATCGTAATGCTGATCGCCTCCTTTATCGTATTGGATTACATTCTGTTGGGTGGACTCTTCCACAATGGGTAACGTTATTTCAATTTCACCGTCATTGTTGGGTTTAGTACTCAGCACTGCGATTTCCAATGCGTTTAATGCTCTTCTCCCATCCCCCATAGAGGAGGTAATTAAGTGATTCATTGCTTCTTTTGTAAGATTTACATTATACCTTCCAAGACCATTGGCTTTATCCTTTAGGGTTCTTTGAAGCAGCAGCTTAATATCTTCATGACTAAGAGACTCTAGTTTTAGCACTGAAGTACGGGATAAAAGAGCCTTGTTCACCTCAAAATAAGGATTTTCAGTGGTGGCTCCGATCAGCGTCAATACTCCTTCTTCCACATAGGGGAGCAGAGCATCCTGCTGATTTTTAGAAAAGCGGTGAATCTCGTCAATAAAAAGCAAATTAGGTTTGTTTTCATAGGTCATAGCTTTTTTCGCAACTTCTACTACTTCGCGAATATCCTTTACACCGGAGGTTACTGCATTCAGCTGATAAAAATTCATCTCTACTTCATTGGCGATCACTTTTGCAAGGGTAGTTTTCCCTGTGCCGGAAGGTCCATAAAAAATCATTGATGGAATTCGCTTTGCGGCAATACAACGATAGAGGAATTTTCCAGGCTTTAATAAATGATTCTGTCCGACCACTTCTTCCAAAGTCTTTGGGCGAATACGGTCTGCTAAGGGTGCTAGGGATTTTAAGTTTTTTTCTTGGGCCATATCAAATAAATCCATAATATCATTCCTTTAAATCTATTTTGAATTCTTTAATCTTGGTATAGTTATAGGGTGTCCATAACCGTTATCGCATATTTAACATCCTCAAGAGTTACATCTTTATGGGTTACCAGACGAATGAAATCCTTACCCCTGGGATTGGCCAGAATACCTTTAGCTTTCATATTCTCAATGATAGCTTCCGAGGAGATTTTCTTACCCTTTATGGATACATTAATAATATTGGTGTGTACTTTATCAAGGTCTACTGAAAATCCGGAAAGTTTATTTAGTCCGTTACTAAGTATTCGGGCGTTTTCATGATCAATTTTTAATTGATTGGGCATCTGCTCAATAGATACATTCCCACAAGAGGCCATGATCCCCGCTTGTCGCATACCTCCACCAAGCATTTTTCTAAGTTTACGAGCCTGATCAATGAAACCTGCCTTTCCTACCAACATACTTCCTATTGGAGCACTGAGGCCCTTTGATAAGCAAAACATAACCGAATCAAAATAGGCCGCAATTTCCTTCACGTCGCAATCTAAGGCCACTGCAGCATTGAAGATTCTTGCGCCATCTAAATGCATGGGAATTTGATGGTTTTTGGCAATGGACTTTAATTCTCGAAGGTTCTCCATTGGTTGAATCATTCCTCCAGCCATATTATGAGTATTTTCAACACATATCAGTCCGGTGGCGGGGAAATGGATGTTTTCTTCCCGAATACTTTCTTCCACTTCCTTAGGATTCATTACCCCATCAACTCCTTGAATGGGCATTGGCTGTACTCCCGCAAGTCTGGATGCTCCAGCGGCTTCGAATAGGAAGATGTGACTGTTTCTTTCTAAGATAATCTCTTCACCCGGTCGAGTATGAGCCATGATCGCAATAAGATTTCCCATGGTTCCCGTTGGAACAAATAGTGCGTTTTCTTTACCTAAGGTTTTAGCAGCTAGGTCTTCTAATTTATTCACCGATGGGTCATCGCCGTATACATCATCCCCAATGGGAGCTTCTTGCATCCTTCGGTACATATTCTCCGTAGGGGTTGTTACTGTATCGCTTCTTAAATCAATAATTTTCATTGTTCTCATCCTTTCCCTCTTTAATATAATGACATATACTGATGACATTCTGTACCCCTTATTATAAGTCAAAGTACTGAATTAATCAAAGTTTATACTTTGAAAATATCAGTGAATATATAAAATACCCCTCTCATAGCAGACAGTATTTACCTGTTTGCCACTAAAGGAGTATTCTATATAAAGTAGATGATTATCCAAAATGGGTTTTACATTTAATAAATTATTTTTTTAGTTACATACTCACTTGTCATTAAAGAAAGCAGGGCTCCATAGCGCAGATTAAAACGAATCTCATCACCGACTTCAAAATCCCCCGCAGTATCGGTTAAATCCAATATTAAATGGTCGCTACTGGCACCCAGTATACTCATGCTGGTGTCCACAGGAAAAATATCATAACTTCCTATATCCTGACGTCCGACTGCAAGAATTGCTCTTTTTCGAATGCCTTCATCTTCAAAGGAAGGCGTATTCCCAAAGGCATCCATACCGATCTCTCCTATAGGCATTGAAGGTTTTTCTTTAAGTTCGATTATCTCCGCTACCATTTGAAAAATATCCTGATGGGTATTTTCGATATTTTTTCCATAGGCACTTTCCGTTCCAAGAACAATTGCTTCCCCTATACGAAGATGGTTAATCCTTTCGGGCATTTCCTGATTATCAAGCAAATAAACACTACTGGAATTCCCTCCACTGAAAAGTTCCAAGGTTCTACCGATTTCCTTCTCAATTGCTGTTCCCAAGGCTTCCAATTTCGTTAAATTCTTATTGCTGGGAATGACGCCGCCATAGCAGGTTAAGTTTACACCGATTCCATGAAGGCTTATATTAGAAAGTTTCTCAACTTCCTTTGCAGCATGGAGAACTTCATCCTCATCAAAGATCCCTTCTCTAAGATCTCCCAAATCTACCATTAAAATAACTTTATGCGTTACTCCTAAACGAAGTGCTTCCTCATTTAATACCCGCATTGTTTTAAGCTCCGAGTTCAAACTGATATCAGCATACGCCACAACATCCTTAACTTCGCTTAGCATTGGAATTCGAAGAAGTATTTTAGGATTCGGGAGTTTTTGTAATTTCTTTAAATTTGAAATACGAGAGTCCGCCAAGTATTTTACACCACCATCCACATAACCTTGAGCGATCTCAGGAATTCCACAAAAGCACTTGGTAACTGCAGCAAGTTCAATTCCATGTTCTTTAGCTTTTTCCTGTAAAACTTCAGTGTTATGCACGAGTTTTCGATAGTTAACTTCAATTCTTGGATTCATCAGAAGCCTCCTTCAGTCCTAAACTTTCTTTTAGTAACGCTAAAGCTGCTTTGGGATGTTTTTTTGATAAAACCCCTAGGGATGCCATAATATAATGATTGTCGATCAAGATCCTCACTTCATTGGTAGGTCCCAGTAGGTTTGATTCTTGTTCATCAACAGCTTTTTTAATAAGATTAAACCGATTGGGTAAACGAGTCAATGCGCCACCAGTTCCGACAATGTATTGGATATTTGAAAGATCCTTTCCTTCCGCTACTGTGGTTTTTCCACTGGCTCCATATAAATTGCGAAGTTTACCTGCATGACGATTAAGGGAAACCTTTACCGCTTCTAAGGTTAGTCGTTCCACAAACATCTTCTCATGTGCAGACTCCGGAATTGGTTTGTAATTCTTCATCACAGAGAATATATCAAAACCCAGTTCCTTCGTTAACGTTTCAATCCCAATAAGATTCACAATGTTATCCATATTCACAAAAACTCCAAGATCCCCTTCTACCGTCCTTTTTGCTACCGGTTCCGGGCTAATTAATATACGATTGATTTCTTCACTGCCTTCCGTAACAGAGTGTAGATCTGTGGTCGCGCCACCAACATCAAAGGTAACTAAATCTCCAAGATCTTCTTTAAGCAGTTTGGAAGCCTGCATAACTGCCCCAGGGGTTGGAATTATTGGACCATTGACCAGTTCCTTTACCCGCTGCATGCCCGGCGCATGAATGATATGCTCTTCAAACACATCTTGGATAACAGCTCTTGTAGGTTCTACATTAAGTTCATCGATTTTAGTATATACATTTTCTACACAAAAAACGTTGTAATGTTTTTTTTCTTTAAAAATCTCAAGAATCTCTTCCTGATTTTCTACATTCCCGGCATAAATAATAGGAATGTTAAGGTCCAAGTCCGCAATTTTTTCAGCATTTTCAATGGCAGTGGTTCTTTCTCCATAATCTACTCCGCCTGCAATCAAAATGATATTCGGTTGTATTTCCTTGATTTTCTTTAAATCTCCTCGCATGAGTTTCCCTGCAGTAATTTTGTGAATATTGGCCCCGGCTCCCAGGGCAGCTTCTTTTGCCGCTCGGACCGTCATGTCATAGACAAGTCCATGGACAGTCATTTTTAACCCGCCTGCGGCGCTGGATGTGGCCAACATTTCATCGTATTCAATTTCCTCAATGTTCAGGGATTTTTTTAGGGCATCCATCGCTCCTTCTAACCCGATGTTAACATCGCCTTCATTCACGGTGGTAGGGTGTTGCCCCTGCCCTATGAAAACGGGGCAGGGACTGTCTACATCTTGGAAAGCATTGACTACTGTAGTAGTGCTCCCAATTTCAGCAACTAAAACATTAATTCTCATTTTCTCTTTCCAATCGCTCAGCTCGATGATTTACGAGGAATGTAGCAACTTGCATGCCCGTCGTGCCTCGACCAAAACCTGCGTCCACCCCTTGTTTTACAGCGATCTCAGGCGTAACTTGTGTTCCACCGGCAATAATCGTTATTTTATCTCGGATTCCCTTTTCCACAGCTAAATCATGAATTTTTTTCATATTTTTATAGTGTGTTTCATCGTGACTGATAATGGTTGAGGCCAGAATTGCATCAGCATTTATCTCAATAGCAGCATCCACTAGTTTTTCAATCGGCACTGACGTTCCAAGGTAGTTCACTTCAATACCATATTTTTCGATACCACCATGTTTAATATCGATGATTTCTCGAAGTCCAACGGAGTGCTCATCCTCTCCTACAGTACCGGCTACAATTTTCATCGGTTTTGTATCAATCATTTCCCGAAGTTCATCATAGGTCATCACTTCCGGTTCCGGTGGAATTTCCAAGGTAGCGGTATCAATATCAAAATCCACCTTGCCTTTCAGTTCCACTCGGGTACCTTCTGCCGGCTGCATAACTTCGCGGTGAATAACTTCCACATCTCGAAGACCCATTTTCTTACCGATTTCTATGGCTGCATACTCTGCAACCCGTTTTTCGGTAGGCAAAAACAAATTCACCATTACCGTTCCGTCCCCGGACCATTCTACTTCCGGTCTTACATTAGTGGTCTCACGATATGCTTTATTATCTTCCATCCGTTTGTTTACATTATCATTTGGATCTAACTCATCAATATAAATAATTTTTTCCGGTTTTTCAAAGGTGCACCCATCTATTAATTGAGAGGGTGTGTCTTTTGCTGCAGGATCGTATTGCTCCACATTATTATTTCCAAAATGGGCAGTAACAGGGGCAAAATAATCCTCATCTCTTTCGTAAACTGTCCCGGATCCTACTCCTTTTTCAATGTCCCGGGCAATTCCATCTCCGTTTCGTTCCGGATATTCTCCGGAATCTACAAAAAACCCTTTATGGACTGCTTCAAAGTATCCGCCTTCTTCTAAGACTTCTTCCATAAATAGTACGGCCCGTTCCTTCAATTCCCTTGATTTTTCAACGAGATAACCATCTTCCTTTAAATCGATCATTTCCATTAAGCCATCCATGCCCACAAGCGCTTGTTTTGCCGTATCTATCGCTTCTATATTGTATTTGTGCCATGGTACATTTCTGCCTTCATCAGGAGTAATTGTTGATTGAATTTCTGCTCTAGTTAACTTGGAAATCAGTAAGTTCAGCACATGGGTTACAGTGGCTTCCCTAGTAGAGGACTCAATATATTTCGTGTTCATCTGTGCCCGCATTTTATACTCGGAGAAAAGCTCTCTAAGGGCTAGGGCATATGGTAAATCCAGTTTCATAGAAGGTGCCGGAGGAGCAGTAGGTGGTACGGTTGATAGAGCTATATCTTTTTTATCCATTCCCACTTTTACGGAAAACATGGAATTTATCGCATGCTGAACCATCAGCTCCGGCATTACCTTCCATGCTTCTCTTGCAGTGGCGTTGGCATTATGGGCACCATCAATTTGTACTATGCCCCCATGAACCATCGATTTCTTTGCCTCCGCTGCATCAACAAAAGATCGGATCATATTGACATTTCGATAAAGAACATTATATTGAGGATCCTGGTGAGCACCATTAACCCCTTCTTCGGTAAACATAACCGCAATCTCGGGACCGGCTACACCACTGATATAAGAATGATAGTTTAACGGTCTGCCCACTTCTTCTTCAATAATGTCTAGAGCTTTCCGTTGAGCGCGAACTTGTTTACGAGTAATTGGAATACCGCCGATTCCTTGAGGAGTACCTTCAATCAATCCGTCAAAATGGCTTTGACCTGCGGTTCTTATTACCATGATATGATCCGCACCATGCCAAGCAGCCATACGCATTCGCCGAATATCATCTTCAAAGCGTCCTGAAGCAACTTCCGTAGTTATAACATTATCCGGTTGCGGGTCGATATTTCCAAAGTATTTAGCAGAAGGTAATGGAACACTGTTTTTCATTGGAGCGGAGCAGTCATTAAAAACAAATGGTCCCACTTGCTGATTCTCGATTCGCTTTCTCCATTCCCAACCCTTTCTTTTAGGACGATAGTCTGCTAAATTTTTTAATATATTCTCCACGTTTAGTTTTTCATTCGGTTTTAGTTCCATTATCGCTGACCTCCTTGAAACATTTTTACAGCTTCATCCCATAACTTTCCGTCCATTAACTGTAACCCGGCATCACGAATATCAATATCCTTTTCTTTAGCCACTTTATAAACCACATGACCTGCGCCTTTTCCCATTAAACCCCGGTCAATGACACCTTCTACAATTGCTTTTGCTTCAATACTGGAAAAGCCCATACGAAGCAGCACCGAACGTTCGATAGACGGAGTTGTGTTCTTTCTTGCTAAATCGATCATAGGATCCACAATTTTTTCTGCAAGGTCCCAAAATTTGGTCTTTAA
>SKOH01000103.1 GCA_007120165.1 Clostridiales bacterium | reverse complement strand
TGGCGGTATTCTTATCCTACGGAGAAGCCAAACGGGTATCGAAAAAACCCGAGGACTTTGAAAATGGAAATGTAGAAGGGATTATCGCGGCGGAGTCGGCAAACAATGCGACGGTGGGTAGCACCATGGTACCGCTGCTTGCTCTTGGGGTTCCCGGCAGTCCCACCACGGCTATTATTGCGGGAGCACTGATTATTCACGGCATTATTCTTGGACCCAGCCTATTTGTTCAGCGGCCGGATGTTGCCTACACCTTTATTTTCGGAATGCTGCTTACCGTAGTGGCCATGACTCTTATCGGTGCTTTCGGAATAAAATACTTCGCTTACATCCTCAAAATTAAAATGGAGTACATTGTACCAACTGTACTGGTATTTACTCTCTTTGGTGCCTATAGTTTACGAAACAACGTATTTGATGTGTTGATTGCGATTATTCTTGGCGTTGTGGGGGCGGTCTTTAAAAAGACCGGGGTTCCCTTGGCCCCAATTATTATCGGAGTGGTCCTCGGTGGGTTGATCGAGACCAATCTGGTACGGTCCATGACCATCGCCGGAGCTCGAAATATTTCTCTGCTGCGGTACATGCTAACGAATCCGCTGGCTATCGGACTGTTGGCGCTGGTATGCGTGATCTTCTACGTGGTTATTAAAATGCGGGTGAAAACCCAATAATCGAAAATCCATAGAATCAGCAGCAGTATTTAAGGAGGCAAACAATGTTAAAAAGTCAGGAAATTAGAAAGAAAGCCCCGGAAATGGATCCCTTACGTATGGGAATGGGATGGACCATTGAAGAACTTAGCCGACCCCAGGTAATCATTGAGAGCACCTTCGGTCAAAGCCATCCGGGAAGTGCACATCTGGATAAACTAGTGGATGCGGCCTATAACGGTGTTTATGAAACCGGTGGAAAGCCGGCGAAATTTTTTGCAACGGATATCTGCGACGGACAGGCTCAGGGCCATGACGGCATGAACTACTCCCTGGCTTCCCGGGAATACATTGCAAATATGATTGAAATTCATATCGGGGCCACCCCTTACGATGCCGGCGTATTTATTGCCAGCTGTGACAAAGGAATGCCGGCCCATCTTCAGGCGATTGCCAGAATGAATATCCCCTCCATCGTACTTACCGGAGGGACCATGAAAGCAGGCCCGGGAATGCTTACCTTAGAACAGATTGGAACTTACAGTGCGAAATATGAACGAAAAGAAATAACAGAAGAGGAATTTACCTACTTTAAACATAATGCCTGTCCGTCCTGTGGCGCCTGTTCTTTTATGGGCACGGCGGGAACCATGCAGGTAATGGCGGAAGCCTTAGGACTTGCGCTGCCGGGTACGGCTTTTATGCCGGCGACGGCGAGTGAGCTTCGGGTTCATGCTGAAAACACGGGAAAACAAGCCATGAAACTGATTGAAATGGATTTAAAGCCGAAGGACATCATGACGGAAAAAGCTTTTGAAAATGCCATCATGGTCCATGCAGCCGTGGCGGGTTCATCCAATTCTTTGCTTCATATTCCAACCATTGCCCATGAACTGGATATTGAAATTGAACCGGACCGTTTTGATAAAATCCATCGGAAAATTCCCTTTATCCTGAATGTACGACCCAGCGGCGCGTACCCCGGAGAATATTTCTGGTATGCCGGGGGAGTCCCGGGCGTAATGGAAGAAATTAAAGAACACTTGCATCTTGACGTGATGACGGTAACGGGAAAAACTCTAGGGGAAAATCTGGAAGCCCTAAAAGCGGAAGGATACTACGAGAAATGCTATCAGGAGCTAGCCAAAAGAAAGGTTACGAAGGAAGATATTTTAAAAACCGCAAAGGATCCGATTAAAAAAGAGGGTGCCATTGCCATATTAAAAGGAAACCTGGCACCGGAAGGGGCTGTGGTAAAACATTCGGCCATTTCTGAGAAGATGATGACCGCAAGACTGATTGCCAGAACCTTCGATAGTGAGGAAGAAGCCATCGATGCCGTGCTGTCGAAAAAGATCAAGCCCGGGGATGCGGTATTTATTCGATATGAAGGGCCCAAGGGCTCCGGCATGCCGGAAATGTTTTATACCACAGAGGCCATCGCTTCCGATCCGGAACTCGCTTCAACTACGGCCCTGATTACCGACGGCCGGTTCTCCGGAGCGACGCGGGGGCCTGCCATCGGCCATGTATCCCCGGAAGCCAGTGAAGGGGGTCCCATTGCTTTAGTCGAAGAAGGGGATATCATTGAACTGGATATACCGAATCGGGGATTGAATATCGTCGGGGTGAAAAGTCAGGAAAAAGACCTGGACACCATGACACGGATATTAAAGAAGCGAAAAGATCACTGGGTAAAACCCAAACCGAAGTACACGAAAGGGGCCTTAGGGGTCTACACCAAACTTGCAGTTTCCCCTATGAAAGGCGGCTACATGGAGTAACAGTCCTTCCTTAAAATAATATAAATGAAAATCAAAAGAGACGAAAGGTCGGTTCAGCATGAACCAAAACTTTTCGTCTCTTTTGATGTGCCTGGAATTCCCAGTAAACTAGTGGGTCAGCACTATTATGACTGGTGTCTTAAATCCTTAAAGCGTTATGAAGTTGGAGAGAAGAGTATTTCTCTCTGCATCCTTGTGCCAGCTCTTTATCAGGGGGTATAGTTCTGAGTCCTCCCGTTGAATGCGGTTCTTTAGTTCCCGGAACATTACCTGTTGATCATAATTAAAAGCGTTAGGGCTTCTCAAAATTCTCACTTTCGAGTTATAGAGCGTCTTAAATTCGTTGAAGGCATTAGCAATTTCACACATTTCATCGATATATGCCGTGGCCGCGGTTTTAATCGCTTCTGTTTAGGATTGTAAGAGTTTCAGATACTAAAATCGATCTTTGTGCATCATATGTACCTTGATTTTTCCCGACAACAGATTGATATTGCGGGCAATATCCCTGCAGTGCAGGACTGCAGGACGGAGTCATTGTCCTCCTCATCGTTAAGATGCGAGATTGAACTTTAATAAACATTCTAGATATTAAGCCATATTAAATATCATGAACGCTTGGGTATTTAAATTGGTAAAAATACAAATTATGAATTGACAAAAGATTATCAAGATGCTAATATTAGAGTGCGTTCTAAACGCAATCTAATTTTTAAACTGTTGTAAAGACTGCTGTTTTCACTATGAATTTTTTATTTAAAGAATAAAGCAAAAGGGGGGAATGAAAATATAACGGAAATAACCAAAGCACAAGAAATTAAATTGTTTAAACTGGTGTGACAAAAAACTAAATAAATAAGGAGCGATCATTATGAAAAAAGTTTTTGTTATTGTTTTGGTTGCATTGCTGGGAGTAATGGTATTAGCAGGATGTGAATCAACGGCGAGTGAGAGTGCAGAGGCGGAGACTGTTGAAACAGATGTAGTGGTGGTAGGAGCGGGGTCTGCGGGCATGATGGCGGCTATGGAAGTAGCTGATTTAGAAAAGGATGTTATACTTCTTGAAAAAATGTCTTTTGCCGGAGGCTCCACTGCCAGAGCCGGAGGATCATTTATTGCTGTCGGCTCATCAATTAATGAAAATCTGAACTTGCATTATCCTGAAGAAGATTTAGTTGAATTTTTAATGGAACAATCAGACGGAACCGCTAATGAAGACTTATTGAGACGGGTCATTTCAATATCTGGAGAAACCACTGATAAAATGATGGATATGGGAATTGAACTGGATACAGAAAATTTACTTTCGGGGAATCCGAATAGAGAGGAACTGTGGAGAGTACAAGCCGTAGGTGGCGGTCCCGGATTGGCAGTCAACCTTGCAGAAGCTGTGGAAAGCAAAGGGATTGACATAAGGTACAATTCCCCTGCGGTGGAATTATTGCATGAAGATGGCGTAGTAACAGGAGTAGTTGTAGAAGGTCCGGAGGATACCTATCACATTAAAGCAGAAAAGGTAATTCTTGCAACCGGCGGATTTGCCAGAAATGAAGAATTATTTGCAGAACTTCTACCGGATTATTCCGATAACGTTCTTTTAACAGCCACAGGAAACACCGGGGATGCAATTGAAATGGCCCAGGAATTAGGGGCTGAAATTGTGGGAGACGGTGTGTTGGGCATCTTTGCAGTGAATGAACGTTATGGTTATATGGGTGATATCGGAAGCTTAATTTGGCAATCAGCATTATATGTTAATCAGGAAGGTACGAGATTTTGTAATGAAAGAGAGTTTTATGTTCAACGGCATCAAGAATTAAACAAACAAACCGATAAACTGACTTTTGGCATTTTTGATTCTTCAAACCATGCAGAGACTTTACAAGAAGCCGTCGAGGCGGAAGTTGCCTATAAAGGAGAAAGTCTTGAAGAATTAGCAGAGGCAATCGGTGTTGACGTGGAAGTATTTGTGGATACGGTGGAATCATATAACAAGGATTATGAAGCCGGTGGAGACACAGAGTTTGGAATGAGTGCTGCAGAGATGACCCCGATTTTAGAAGGGCCCTTTTATGCATTGGATATCAGACCTGCAACAATGGGAACCATTCCAAGTTTGAAAGTGGATGCCGACACAAGGGTATTAAATCAAGATGGCAATCCGATACCGAATCTATTTGCTGCGGGAGAGACTGTTATTGGAAACATTATCATGGATGAATACCCCTCCAGCGGTGTAGGAATAGGTTCTGCTTTCTTTACCGGAAGAATCGCAGCGATGGAAGCGGTAGCGGAAATCGAATAGAGATGAAAAAATAATTACTAACTATTAATGACAACGTAGATTGAAGACCCTCGCGAAAACCATTTGCGGGGGTCTTATTTAATAATTGTTACGCAAAACATGTTTTAGATGACAACTATCCTAACCGATAGTTTTTTTGTTTGTGCTCCTTTTATTTTTAGAATTTTCTCTAAAACCTCTTTTCATTTTGAAAATTTATGGTACAATAAATAGAAACATGAAAATGTTTTCATAAAAACATGAAATCGTTTTCTTATTCAACAAATGAGGAGTTGAGATGATGGTCCACATTAAAGAGGTGGCAAAACTTGCAAATACATCGATAACCACGGTATCCCGGGTTATTAATGATACGGGGTATGTCAAAGAGGAAACCAGAAATCGGGTATTGAAAGCGATCGACCAATTGGGATATCAACCCTTGGAAAGATCCAACCAGAAAAAGGAAACCAAAGCAATCGGATTGGTTATTCCGAACATTGAAAACCCCTTCTTCGGTAAAGTGGCGAAACATCTCACGAAGGTTGCCAATCAATACAATTATAATATTTTGCTGTACGATATTCAGGCCAGTGATGTCCTAAGGGAAGAATTTTTAATGGACCTGATCGAAAAACGGGTGGACGGACTGATTTACGCTTCCTCAAAACGGTTTACCGAAGCCATCGAAAAGGCCCAGGAGAAGAATAAGCCTATTGTGATATTTGACCGGGAAGTCAAAAACGGAGAGATCTCCGCGGTGGTTATTGACAATGATCACGGGGCTTTTATCGCAACGGAGCATTTAATCGATATGGGGAATAGGAATATTGCTTTTATTGGCGGCCCCGAGGATATGGAGATTACGTTAAAAAGAAAACAAGGATTCGAAAGAGCCTTGAATCAATATAAAATCCCGTTGAATATGGAATACATCGCCTATGGGGATTATAAACTACGCGGCGGATTTGACTGTATGCAAAAATTACATGAAGCCCATCCTGAAATTACCGGCGTGGTCGTGGCCAATGATCTGATGGCCATCGGTGCCCAGCACTATTTAAGCGGTGCAGGGGTCTCGGTACCGGAAGAAATAGCTCTGATCGGTTTTGATAACATCGAAATGTCGGAGAGTATCCGGCCCAGCTTAAGCACGGTGGACTATCCCATTGAACGGATGAGTGAGCGAATTATGGATTTGTTATTACTGCAAATAAAAAGTCCCGAGGCCCAGGGTGAAATGGTGCGGCTGTACCCAACCTTGATCAAAAGGGAAAGCACCAACTGCCGAAGAACCAAGTCCGAAGCCGGAAGGGGAGATTAAAATGGGTAAACGATGGTGGGCATATATTCTGATGATGCCCGGATTACTGGTTATCACGTTTTTTTTAATAATTCCGATCATCAATACCATTCTGCCGACCTTTTTTGTCGGAGAAACCATATCCCTGGGGCGGTACATTGATTTTCTTCAGGATGATTATTATCAGGTGATTCTCCTTAGAACTCTTAGGATTGCCTTAGTGACGGTAGTCTTTTGTATTCTGTTGGGGCTCCCTTCCGCCTACTTCATCTCTAAGGTCAATAAAAAAATCCGGGGAATGCTGATTGCCTTTACGATCTTCCCCTTATTAACCAACTCTGTGGTACGTTCCTTTGCCTGGATCACCATTTTAGGCCAAAATGGAGTAGCAAACACCCTTTTACAGACATTAAATATTATTTCCGCACCGATCCGACTACTGTATACGGAATTTGCAATTATTATCGGTAGTATTTATTTGTTCCTGCCTTTAATGATTGTATCCCTTGTGGGCGTGATGGAGAATATCGATACGGAATTGATGGAGGCATCGGAATCCTTAGGAGCCAATCGGATTGTTACGTTCTTTAAAGTCGTGTTTCCCCTCAGTATTCCCGGTCTTATTGTAGGCAGTGTGCTGGTGTTTGCCGGTGCTGCATCGGCCTATACCACCCCGAGACTGCTTGGGGGGAATCGGAATATCGTACTGTCCACACTGCTGTACCAACAGGCAAACACCCTTGGAAATTGGGTGAACGCCGGGATGATCGCACTAATTATGATAATACTCAGTGTTCTGGTGATCAAACTGATCAACACTATTGCGGCCAGAATCAACGAAAGGGGGGTCTAACATGGGAAAAAGCAGAGGATTAACCGTATTTGTGGTCCTGGTCTATGCTTTTCTATTTATCCCGATCATCATTATTACACTGACCAGTTTCGGGACGGACAGTTATGTTGTTTTCCCTCCAAGGGGATTTACCCTTCGGTGGTACGAAACGGTTTTTCAAACCGAAAGCTTTATGAGGACCTTCAAAATCAGCATGATGGTATCCATTCCCGCTACTTTATTAGCGCTGGCACTGGGGATTCCCGGAGCCTATGCCCTGAGCCGTTATCGTTTTCCCGGGCAGAAAAGTTTAAAGAACTTTTTTATGTCACCGAAAATTATACCGGGTATCGTCACCGGATTTGTGCTCTTTCAGTTTATTGTCATTCGTATGGGGATGTCGGTCTACGGAGGATTATTGCTGGGATTGGCAATTGTTGAAATCCCCTATGCCCTCAGGGTGATCGGGGCCAGTCTCGAGATGGTGGATTATTCCATGGAAGAGGCCGCAATGAGTCTTGGATCCAGCCGGGTAGGCTCTTTCTTTAAGATTGTCCTACCCAATATCACATCGGGAATTATTGCCGCGTTTATGCTGTCTTTTATCAGTGCCTTTAATAATGTTCCTGTGGCCCTGTTTCTGTCGGGACCGGGGATCAGCACACTGCCGATTACCATGATGAACTACGTGGAGTACAACTATGATCCGACAATCTCTGCACTATCAGTTTTGTTAATGCTTATTACCATCGCAATTATGTTTGTGGTGGAAAAGACCCTGGGAATTAATAATGTGTAATGGAGGAAACCGACTATGGCCATTTTGAACTTAAAAAATCTTGATGTATCCTATGACAAAAAAATCAACGTTCTGGAAAATTTCAATCTGGATATTGAAAAAGGCGAGCTGGTTTCGCTTTTGGGTCCCAGTGGCTGTGGAAAAACCACTAC
>SKOH01000129.1 GCA_007120165.1 Clostridiales bacterium | reverse complement strand
CCTACATAGCGGTAATGCCAGGGTTCGTAGATGTAGCCGGTAATATGGGTTTTGCCTTCGGGGTAGCGGAGGATAAATCCGTATCGCCAGGAATTTTCCGCCATCCAGACACCGGTTTCCGTAGAGCCCATGGCCTGGGTGGTACGCATGCCGTCCCATCCGATATCAAAGGCCAGACCGGTCTGATGCTCGGAGAATCCCGGCCGGGCGGAAAATCTGTCGGCGGCGGCTTTTCCATGGCGGGCCACATTATTATTGTAAATGGTTTTTTGGGTTTGATAGCTTCGGTATACTGAAAAGGCATTAATGATATGATCCTCTTCCGCTGCTGCGGCCTTCATTTTTTCAAACTGGGCCCGGGCTTCTCCGTTTTCTCCCGGAGCATAGGTGGAGGGGAGGCCGTGGCCTTTATTGACCAGCAGGATTCCCCGAATATACGTGGGGTCCACTTCCACAATCGGTTCCGGTTTCGGTTCGGGTTTCGGCTCCGGTGCCGGATCTGCGGGTTTGGGAGCGGGGTTCGGATTGGTGACCGAAACAAAACTTTGATGAATAAATCCTTCCACGCCGTTGATCGAAACCTTATACCAGGTATTGTGCTTTCCGATCGGGGTCAGGGCGGTGCCTGCACTAAGGGGCCGGATTAGGGTATAGTCTGCATTCGGGCCCACCCGAAAGTTTACCGGGGCCGAGGTTTTGTAAATCAAATCCTTATTGACACTTTCTATGGTAAGAGTTGACGGGTCCGGAAGGGTCGGTGCTGGCTCCGGTTTTGTTGCAGGTTTGGGTGAGGGCTCTTCCTTTGCCGGTGGAGGGGTTGGCTCCGTTGGTTCGACCGAACGTTCCTCCTTGGTTTCGTTTTCCTCTGTTGAAGAATTATTTTCCTCTCCATCTGCTTCGTCTTCTGCATCTTCTATGGAGGGCGAATCCCCGTCTTCGTCCATTTCGTCTGTTGTCGTTTTATCCGGTTCATTTACGTCGGGCTCGTCCTCGTCTTCACTGTCTTCCGTTGAATTTTCGGGTTTGGCTGCCGTTGAGTCTTCATGATCCTGCTCGTTTTCTTCAATTGGATTTTCGCCGGCGGGATTCTCTTCCTCGGTGGAAGAGCTGTTGTAGCCTCCTCCTTGGGCCGCTCCGAAAACGATCATAAAAACCAGCAGCGCGGTAACGATAAACCAGCGTTGTTTGTAAATCCCCTGTTTCTTATTTTTCATAAAAACCTCCTTATGTATTCCTGTCCCAACTAGCAGGTCCACAATAACGGTCCGTGATCGGCATAAGTGCTACAAAGATGCTATGTAATTGTAAGAATAGTTCCGCATTTATATTTAGTTTACCATTTATTTCTTTATATCACAAAACCTATTTTTGGATTTTTAGCAATAAAACCTGATCTTTCGGAAAAAACAGTTTTTCTCTTTCAAGGAAAGAGGATCTTCGCTATAATTATAATAATGACAAGCATAGTTGTTTCGATGAAAATCTTTACTTAAAATAAATATGTTACAGGAAGGTGTAATCAATATGAATATGGAGACAGCAGAAGCGTTTTTAAACCAGTACGGCTATATTGCCTTATTTATCGGGGTGTTAATTGATCAATCGGGCTTTCCCGTTTGGGTGGTGTTTGCCGGGATTTTCAGTTATGTAGGGATTTTGAGCCTACCAGTAAGTTTCGGGGTCATTCTCCTTTCATTAACCCTTTCGGATATTTTCTGGTATTACGTCGGCTCGATGATCTATAAAAGACATCAGGAGCCGGAGTATCTGGAGCGTTATACTAAAGGCAGTATGGATTATAAAATTTACAGCACCATTGTCAAAGGCACAACAGTATTTTCCGGCAGAAAAATGTTTTTTTATCTGCTTTCCAAAACCATGCCCATCGTCGGGAAATTTGTGCCGGTATTTGCGGGCAACAACAATGAAGAACCGAAACGCTCTCTCGGGCTCTTTATCGCCGGAAACATTCTTTATACCGCCATTTTTTTACTGTTCGGATCCATCCTCGGGATTTTTGCGATTAATTATTCGGCGAACATTACGATTGTCATCACCGGGCTGTTTTTTATTTTGTATTTTGTCGCCGCAAAGAAGGGGCAGAAGAAATATCGGTTTTGGTAAAATACCGGGAAGAAGATTGCGCGCCGAAGTAAATCTAAGAAAGAGATAAAAGCACCTTATACCAAGAGGGTATGACCTTCTCGGTATAGGGTGCTTTTTAAGTTGAGTAAAGTTGCCAACGTTCATCTCCGAGGTTACTCAGGATTTATATATTCGTTCTCTCCCGTTTTCTCTTCCCCTTTTTTAAACAGACCGTTGGTCCAGTCCCGTCCTTTGGTGTAGCGGTCTTTGCTTACCTTTTTTGCCAGACGGATGACATTGGACTGAATGATTTTTCGGTTATCGTTGACAATGGTTCCAAGCATCGGCAGGGCTCTTACGGCGGCGGACTTACGAATGGTTCGTTTGTCCTTTTTCTGTTCATTTACGATAAACTCCTGGGCAATAAGGCCTACCCGAAGAGTGAGATAGGCGTTGGCGGAGCCTTGAATGGCGGAGTTTAGCACCAGATTCACCGCGGTCTGCACCCCGGGGATGACACTGGACAGGAAGGACCCGAACAGCAGGGTCATTACCGGTTCCAACTGTTCATCCAGCAACTCCAGGTCCTCCAGGCTTCGGGTTAAAAATATGGTGCCGATCACATTGAAATAAATCTTTAACAGATTTTTCACTCCGGGGCGCTGATGATAAATACTTGCCACATGCCAGATCATCTTAGTCAGATGAACCAGCACAAAAATCGCATCGAGACTTCCGTTTTGAGAGATGGTGGTGGTGATAAATACCCGGGAAGCATTGGACCGAATCACTTTTTCCGCTTCGTTATTGAGTATTTTGATCGACACTTCTATCTCTTCATCGGTGGTATTGTCATCGAAAGCAATGCTTCTGCCCTCAGTGACCAGTTGCCGCCGGAGGGTTTTATTCTGCTTTAAAAAATCCAGCATAACTTTTCGTTTGCCCGGATTCGTCTCGTAGTCCTCTTTCGTCGGCAGCACCGTAGCTTTGGGCAGCAGCATAAACTTCATCGTGGGATAGAGGACGGCAATAATCAGGATCAAAGCGGCAAAGGCTAAGAAACTGTAGGCCAGGACGATATTGATGTCCAGCAGCAGATAATAGGTCTGCAGCGCCTGGGTGATGATAATCATTAAAAGAAACAGCAACAGGGCGACTAAAATGAAAAACAGCGTCTTTTTTGTTTTGGGTTCGATCAGAGCCCTCTCCTTTCGGTAACAGTTATAATACAGTAGTTATTCTACATCGGGAGGGAAAAACCCTTTATTATTTGAAATTATTTGCAGGCTTTTCACAGGTCCTATAGGGTTTGGGCCCGTTATCTCATTTTTTCGAAAATCAAGAATTTTTGTGGCGTCCCATGGCCCGCCGTGATAAAGTGAAACTGTTAACGACCAACATAGAAGTAAAATAGTAAAAGGAGGTAAGAATGAATGAACATAAGTAAAAGACATATCACGCTGGTATTGCTGCTGAGTGTTTTTATCAGTATATTCACCCCGGTATTTCAGGAGGCGGGTTTTGAAAGTGCCCATGCCCTGGACCGGATGGAGGGCCGGCGTATAAGCGGACCGAACCGGTACGATACCGCCGGAGCCATTGCGGGAGAGGCTTTTCCTCAGGGAAGCAAAGAAGTGATTATCGTTCGTGGGGACGGTTCCGGAAGTCAACCCAATGTGGTAGACGCCCTGGCGGCCAGCGGGTTTGCCGGAGTGATGGATGCACCGATTCTACTCGTTGATAACCGGCACGCTTCCGTACCCCAGGGAACCCTTAGTGCAATTAACGAGTTAGGTGCAGACAAGGCCTATATCATCGGAGGCACTGCAGCGGTGAATGAAGGAATCGAAGAGGAATTAAATAGTCGGTTACATAGAGGAACCGAACGAATTAGTGAACCCGGGACTAATCGATACGATACCGCAGCCCTCGTAGCCCGGAGAGTACTGAATCAACAACCGGCAAATACCGCCATCATCGCCGGCGGCTATGCGGAAGTGGACTCATTAATTGCAGGACCCTTAGCCAATAAAGAAGGATATCCGATTTTGCTGGTCGGAAGCAGCCTTCAAGGAAGCACCCGACAGGTCCTTTTAGACTACGACATTGAAAACGTGATCATCGTCGGCGGGGAAGTGCCGGTTCCCAAGAAAGTGGAGGATGAACTGGTAGATCTTCTTGGGCGTGATGGTGTGGAGCGGATCTCAGGAGATGATACTGTTGGAAGTAACCGGGAAGGTACCAGTATCCGGTTTTTTGAGCGTTTTTTCGCTTCTTCAGATAGCGTACACGTCGTTAACGGTTACAGTTTCGTAGATGCCGTAGCGGCGTCGGTATTGCAAGCGCCGATTCTTTATACCCGTACGGATCGAATGAGCAGCCCTATTACCGAGGCCCTGGCCCGATTTAATGATTACCGGGTAATCGGGGGAACCGCAGTGATTACCACCGGTCTTCAAGAACAGATACACGAAGCAGTGTTTGGAGCGCCGGAGGAAGAGACCGACGAAAACGCTCTGATTCGAATGGAAGGCATTGCCCTTGGAGATTCGGAGAGTCGGGTAATCAGTCAGTTGGGCCAGCCGGTCCGTAAAGACGCCAGTCGTTACGGTTTTTACTGGTACATCTACAATCAGGACTACAATAATTATCTTCAGGTAGGCGTCTTAAACGGAAAAGTGGTTGGACTCTTTACCGGAACCGGAAACTGGACCTCAAAGGACGGGCTTAAAAAGGATATGACTGCAGATCAACTTAAAGCCCTTTATCCCGGAGCCCAGGAAAGTGCCGGGAGAACCCTTAGCTATGTTGAAGGAAACACCCGAATGGTAATGTTTTATGATAATTTAAAAGCAAATCAGCCGGTTCTCGGGGCTGTTAAAGTGCTGGACGACCAGCTATACCGTCAGCAGGGAGCCGATAAGCGAAGCTACCGGTGGGACAGTGTCCCCTTTAGTAAAGAGGAAGTACGCATAAGCTATCAGCAACAAATTTTTGACCTGGCCAATATGTCCCGGGTCCAGTTCGGACTCACCCCGTTTTTACCCTGCAATCAGGCCACGGAAGCGGCTAAACTCCACAGTGAAGACATGCGGGATCGAAACTTCTTCTCCCATACCAATCCCGACGGCGAAGCCCCTTGGGACCGGCTCAGAAATCAGGGAGTACTCTATTCCACGGCGGGAGAAAATATCGCAGCCAATCAGGAAAGTCCCGTCCATGTACACTGGGCATGGATGAACTCTTCGGGACATCGAAACAGCCTCTTATCAAGCAATAGACGGCTGGGTGTCGGAGTGGCTTTTCAAAGAGATGGAGTGAACAGCACCTATGGAAGTTATTTTACACAAAAGTTTTACTCTCCCCGATAATTTTGTAAATTACCTGGCGGAAGTTTTCCGTGTAGAAACATAAAATGGACTGTACCTATGGATACTCATCGGTGCAGTCCATTTTTGAATTGATTAAGCTCAGGTATTTATCAGCATGGACCCTTGTTGGATATTTAGAAATCTAAAGTTATCTGGTCAATGCATTGTATACATTTAAGATCCCGCTGCCAAACTCATGGCTGGCGCCATTTTTATCGACGCTGTCAGCCGTCTGTGCTAGAAGGTTTTTCACTCTGACCGCAGACATCTCAGGATACTCTGCCTTTACTAAGGCGGCGGCGGCTGCAACTTTTGGTGCTGCCATACTTGTACCCATGGCCCATCCGTAGGAACCTCTTGCGACGGGTATGGTGCTATAACAGCGCGCTTCCAGATCTCTTAAGGATTGATCAGCCTCGGGATTTGGCCAATAAGGTCCGAGATCTCCACCGGGAGCGCCCAGGTCTACATTGGATCTTCCGTAATTGGAGAAATATGAAAGGGTGTCTCTGTTGGTAGTAGAGGATACACTGATTACCCATGGTATACTTGTGAAAGTATCAAAAAGTGGACCTGGATACTGCTTTCCTTCTCCGGGAACCGTATACATTTTCTTACCAAGATCCATGGCGTTATTGCCATTGGCTCCGACGACGATCATACCCTTTCTTTGGGCATACTGAACGGCTCGGGTGGATGTTTGATGTAGTGCCCGTTGTTGTTCGTTATTAATAATTGAATAGGTTCCAAGACTAAGATTGACTGCAAAAACACCATCATCAGCAGCAGTGGTAATGGCTGATAATACCCCTGCCCAATGGAAACGTCCTTGGTGATTGGTCGTTCGATATACAGCAATGCCTAAGTCCGGGCCAACACCCAGCACTCTGCCATTGGCAGCGATAGAACCGGCTACATGGGTTCCGTGGGTGCCTGAATCTCTTAAGGCATCTTCTTCAGTGGCCCCGGGGAAAAATGCCTGGGCGGAGACGATATTATCCTTCAGGTCCGGATGAAAAACATCTACACCGGTATCAATAACGCCAACGACTACGGAGTGGTCTCCGCTATTGATGTCCCATGCTTTTCCATCATTGGTTACTCGTTTGATGTCCCATTGGTACTGTTCGTATAAGTCAGCAGCCACATCTTCGCCTTCGCGGGGTTCTACTGATCGGAAGGTCTGATCCGCTTCCATTGCTACCTCGGGAGCTCTAATATCAATGTCTTCCACTGCAATTTCGATTGTTTTAAAGTCCTGTGCTTTTTCTATGAATCTCGGATCGGTTGAGCGAACATTGATTAAGCCGATTTGAGGGACTTCCATTAATATCTCCGCCCCCATGTCTTCAAGGCTCTGAACCGTTTCCTCACAAACCTCACTGGTTTTGAACAATACTAAGTAGTCCTGCTCCAGGTCAACCTCCACAGCAGCTACCGGGCTAAAGCTAGCAGCTAAAAGACAGATCAAAAGACCCCAGATTAACATTCTTCGTTTCATTGACATTCCTCCTTTTCAAATGTTGAATGACGGTCCCATCTAATTTCCCCTTGTTACCCCTTTGTCACCCCCTCTTTTATTTTACAAGCGTTGCACCCGCCCCTTACGTTCTGGGAAATTCCTCAGCTTTCAGACAAAATTGGGTTGCAGGGTGTAATCAACTTGTTGGAATCAGAATTGAAGGAAAGAGCAGTGGTATCCGAAAATCCGTACATCGCCGCTAGGTTATGTAAAGCTATTTTTAAAAGTCGTTTTCGATTGAGAGGATATTGGCAAACCCCGATAACAACTATATTTTAACATTTTAAGCATCCATTTACAATAAAAATAGTTTAATTTTCTGATTTTTCCAACTAAAACCGTTAAACATATCCCGCTGTTACTGGAAGAAAAAATGAAAATAAAATATGGGTAGGGTCTTTCTTTTCAAAGACTTGGAAGATGAAAGAAAAGTAAGAATTAAACAAACCTTTCTTGAATAATTTCCACCTATGTGGTATTTTATACTTATATTTGCAATTTTGTAAAATGCAAATAAATTGAAATTGTTAGACATTAGTAAAGAAATGACAATTTACCGAAAGGGAGGTGACAGAGTTACCGGGGACGTGCAAAGATCTGATAGGACAGCAAATAAGAAAGGGGAGATTTTGTGAAACGAAAACTAGCCGTATTATTAGCCGTAGTAATGATCTTAACCACAGTAATAGGAGGTATGGCAGCACCGGTATTCGCCTATGAGGAAGTGGCATCGGAGCACCAGGAGCACCGTGTGTCAGGGCCTAACCGATACGCCACCGCCTATGAAGTTGCGAAACTCGAATATCAACAAGCAGATACCGTGATTTTAGTACGAGGGG
>SKOH01000113.1 GCA_007120165.1 Clostridiales bacterium | reverse complement strand
AATATCCTTTTTTCCAAAAAAATAAATGTGTAAACATTTCAGCCTGATCCTGCTGAATATTTACACATTTTTTCATGGATTAATAATTTTCCGAGTAATGGTTGTTATTATATGGTTGGTGATATTATTGCGTTTCCTCTGAAAAGGCCGGTTCTTTGATCTTTCTGTCGGGACCGGGTCCCGCTTTCGCTATCGTTAACTGTTTTTCGATCCGCTCAACCACCGAGTCCAGTAAATAGGGTTTGGTGATAAATTCATCCGCACCAAGGGCGAAGGCTTTTTCCCGGTACTCCTGATGGGCAAATGCGGTGGTAACAATGATCGGGATGTCTTTCGTCTTTTGATCGGACTTTAACCGCTCACAAATTTCATAACCGTTGATATCCGGCAGCCGGATATCCAATAGAATTAAATCCGGGTCGTGCTGTTCTACCATCTCCAGGGCCTCTTTACCGCTCATCGCTGTGAGTAACTGATAGTTGTAGGGCTTTAGCATATGGGTCAGTAATTTAAGATTGATCCTGTCATCTTCCACGAGCAATAAGCGTTCCTTCATTAAGCACTCCCTCTCTTTTTTAGAATTATAGTCCTAAGGGTCTATAATCCGAGGGTTTGGTTTCCCGTTACCCGTCTCAACAATATTTATCATTTAATAATTATTTACTTTCGCAGATTATATTATAGCATAAATTACCCATTTTTGTATAGCTTTATTTTGATGTTATGTAAACTGCACATCGGGATCCCGCCGAGAGTAGGCCTATAGCCTTATTCTTCTAATAATTTTTTTATATTTCAATACTATTCTAAAGATTTCATCACATTTAAAAAGTGCAAGGTTTTCAGCTTTGCTTCGCTGAAGGTTTGCACTTTTTATGGGGCTGCTCTTACTTAAGCTCTTTTAGGCTTGTATTCTCTGCATAAAGGCCTGAACAATTTCCGGGTCGAAAAAAGTGCCGCTTCGCCGTAGAATCTCTTCCATGGCCTTTTCTTCCGATAAGGGACTTTTAAAGCAGTGGTCCTGGTCCAGGGGGTAAAATATGTCGCTTCGAAGTCCGTCGTATATGTCCACTACGGCCAGGATTCTGGAAAGATAGGGAATTTCTTTTCCCTGACGGATTCCCGGAAATCCGGTCCCGTCGAATTTTTCATGATGATGCAAAATCTCTTGGGCAACGGGATTCAGTGCGGGTATGCTCTTTGCAATCCGGTATCCGATCTCCACATGGTTTTTATACTGCTCCCATTCCCGGTCGTTTAAATTCGTCTCCCCTTCCAAAATGTGTTTCGGCACAGTGATTTTTCCGATGTCGTGATAGGTAATCAACAGCTCCAGTTGCTCTTGTTCTTTGGCATTAAGGTTCAGGGCCTCGCCCAAACGTTTCCCCGTGGTTTGGATTTCTTCGGTGTGGTGAAGGGCATGAAATTCGGTCCCGAAAAACTTCGTTGTAAAGCGTTTCAGCAGGGCATCCTCTTTATTGTCCTTAACATCGGATTTATTTCGATACATCCGGTCTTCCGCTTTGTTGAAGATTTTTTTTACATCCTCTTCTTTATGTTCCTTCGTGGCAGAGCCGCAGGCAACGCTTACGGGGATCAACTCCACGGTCTGATCCCTCATCAGCTCGTCAATCCGCTCGGTGATTTTTTTCGCCTCATTCTTTGAGGTATTGGGCAGCAGCACCACAAATTCATCGCCCCCCCACCGGGCCACAATATCTTCGTTCCGGGTGGCTTTTTTCAAGAACTTACCCACTTCCACCAAAAGTTCGTCCCCCACCTGATGGCCGAAGATATCATTGGCCACCTTCAGTCCGTTCACATCACAGGTTATAATACTGAGGGGAAGCTTTCTCGGCACATCCAGGCGCTTCAGTTCCTCTTCGTAAAAAGTCCGGTTGTAAAGGCCCGTTAACGGATCGTGGAAGGTCAGGTACTGAATTTTTTCCTCCTTGCGTTGCTGCTCGGTGATATCCTCGGCGGAGCAGATTACAAAGTTTACGTCTCCCTGATTATTGATTTTTGGTACTTTGGTAACGGCTAGCAGCCTTTTTTCCCCGTCCCCGTTGGTGTAGGTCAGCTGCTGCTGGGTTTTTGTCCTGCTTTCGAAAACCTCCTTATTGCCTTCCAGGCATTTGGAAAATTCTTCCGGGGGCAAGAGGATTTCCAGGGAAACATGTTCCACGTCTTCCTTTTGCCGATTGAAAAAATCCGCATAACTTTTATTCACATTGCCCAGGGTTTTGGGATCGGTAAGATACCATACCATCGGTTCAATATGATCCAGCAGCAATGATTGATTTTCAATGGTTTCCTTTAATTCTTTTTCCGCTCTCGATAATTTTAAGCGGTTTTCGATGCGCAGGATGATTTCCTCCCGGTAGTAGGGTTTTGTAATAAAATCCGCAGCTCCCAGCTCAAAGCCCTTTACCCGGTGTTCTCTCATTGCCAGGGCTGTGGTGAAGATCACCGGAATATCTCTGGTCTCTTCCCGGCTTTTCATCCGCTCACAAACTTCAAAGCCGTTAATATCCGGCAGACGGATGTCCATAAGCACCAGGTCCGGTTTGTGCTCGTTAACGATTTCCAGCGCCTGCTGTCCGTTTATCGCTTTATAAACCTTGTATCCGTAGAGTTCTAAAATATACGTAAGCAGTTTTCGATTCGATTCGTCGTCTTCCACAATCAGCAATCGCTCGTTCATTTGGCCACCCACCTCCTATACCCGACTATAGTTTTTGGTCTATAATCCGTGGGGCTGTATAATATTAACCGAAACCCTCCGCTGAAATTCTCTTCCTGTTGATTACAGTGTAACACATAAAAGGAATTCAGTACACAATTTAGAATATTAAGTAAATCCGATTGAGATTTACTGCCTTCTG
The DNA here is from genome assembly GCA_007120165.1 of Clostridiales bacterium. GTDB lineage: Bacteria > Bacillota > Clostridia > Peptostreptococcales > T1SED10-28 > Isachenkonia. Next base: position 4,961 of record SKOH01000113.1, on the reverse strand, counting down.
CGTTTCATAGCCTGACCGGATAAAAAAACAAGCTTAGAAAACCGGTTGCAATGGTCTCCTAAGCTTGTCTGTTTCAGTGAATTTAGACACTCAATTTACTTTTTCCAGTTTTCGTTTTCAAAATCCCTTACCTGCTGTTCCGCTTCCTCGTCACTCATTCCGTACTTTTCTTTCAGTTTGCCGATCATTTTGTCTCTTCTGCCTTCCACTTCTTTCACGTCGTTATCCGTTAAATCCCCCCATTTTTGCTTGATGCTGCCTTTAAACTGATCCCACTTCGCTTCCCAGCCGCTGTCGTCGTTGTTTACATTTTTGTCATCCCGCTGGTTACCCATTGTCCGGTCATTACCTCGTGTATCCATTGTTTCATCCCGTTTGTTTCTATCCATTTTTCAAATCCCCTTTCGATTGTTATCGATTTACCTGAAATAATCTTACCTTACCCTTTTACCCACAAGCAATCCTGCGATTAACGATACTAAAAACAGCACCACAAAAAGGTAGAATAGGATTCTTGCAATCTCGATTGCGGCTCCCGCAATTCCGATAAATCCGAAGAAGCCCGCAATCAATGCAATAACGAAAAAAGCTAGTGCGGCTCTTAACATTGATCTTCTCCTTTCTTATGGAATTATACTTAATGAAAATATACCCAATAGGAAATAAAATAAACAATATATATTATTAATATGATTCCTAAAAACCTCCGGAATAAAAAAGCAGGTTCCTCAAGTCTGAAAACTTGAGAACCCTGCTGGAAGTTTAAAATAATGGAGCTGATGAGCGGAATCGAACCGCCGGCCTCCTCCTTACCAAGGAGGTGCTCTACCTCTGAGCCACATCAGCTAGTTGTTAGCAACAAAATTTATTATACAACAGAACCAATGGCTTGTAAACCGTTTTTTACGTTTTTATTATTTTTATTCTTTTTTTTCTTTTTTCGAATCCCGGCTTGCCAGGGACTGATTTTAGAGATTGGGCAGTGCCCTTTTCTTTTTATGACTTACTTCCTGGATCTGTACATCTTCAATTAAGCCGTCCTTCATGGTCATAATCTTCAGTTTGATGTCTCCGATGGTAAACTCCGCTCCCGGTTCGATGGGCTTGCATTCATCCTCGGACAGCCGGCATAGGAGACCTCCGATGGTGGTGGCTTTGTTTTCCGGAATATTGGTATCAATATCAAAGTTGATGTTTTTAATCGGCGATGCGGCGGATAGGATTTTTCCTTCCCGAAGCATATATTTTGAGGTGACCAGGTACTTTTTAATCGCAAATACGATGGCAATGGCTGCCGTGGCTATTAAAATGTCGATCATGGTATCACTGTATACCAGCATTTTCCGTGCGGTAGCAAATAAAATCAGGTCCAGCACAGCCACCGATGAGTGGGAAAGCAGCATTAATACCAGCTCGATTCCAATAATTAATAACAGGGTCATACTTAAAAATTTCTTTACATAATCGTAGGTAAAGTCCATCTCCAACCCGGGGATTGCGACTATATAGCGAACCACAGAAAACAGCCCTACCACCATTCCGATGGTTACCAGAAAGGCCAGTACCACCTCTACATGATTCGCACCTCTTACCAATAAATGTCTAAACTTATCCATTTCGTCCCTTCTTTCCTAAATTTTCATTATTGTTAATAGATATACAATATCTCTTACTTTGAATTCTATCATAGTTGTTTAGGAATTACTAGAGGTACGAAAGATATTTTTTAGACAGCGTAATACCTTCCCCTTGCTTATTCACAGAAGATTTACACATCGATGTCGATTAACAGATCATCGTTTAGACAACGGGTATTTACTACGGTAAAAATCAGGGTTTTTACCAGACTTGCGGTAATGTCGTCCTGGTCAAACCGGGGGGAGACTTCCGCCGCATCGAAACTGATCACTTTTTTCGATCGAAGAAGCTGTTTGATCATTTTAATGGCAATTTCCGGGTCCACTCCCAGGGGCTGGGCGGCACTGACGCCCGGAGCAAAGGCGGTGGAAAAGGCATCGGAGCAGACGGTAAAGTAAATGTGTTCCTGGCTGTTCAGATACTGATCGATGGCGGTTTTTGTCTTTTCCTGTTTGGTCTCAATCAGGTCTTTGCCTAAAATATGCTGTACTCCGAACTTTTCTGCGGTTTTGAATAAATCGATGGTATTGCTCTGTTTTTGAATACCGGCGACAAAATAGGAAAAATCCTGACCGGTGGCCCTGCAGTGATCGGCGATTTGGCGAAACATCGAACCGGAACTTCCCCCCTCAGGGTACGGGCGAATGTCAAAATGGGCATCGATGTTAAAAATGCCGGGACCCTTTTTCCCCTGATTATGAAGGTGCTTTTCAACGCCCATATAATGCCCCCAGGCCACTTCATGACCGCCGCCGAGGACAATGGGAAAGAGGTTTAACCGTAAAAGATGCTCTACGGCCTCCGAGAGGACCTGTTGGCTTTTTTCCAGTTCCTCATCAATACAGATGACGTCTCCGGCGTCAAAGAGCTGCACTTCCGGCTTAAAGTAGCAGGGCAGCCCCGAGAGCTGTTTTCGAATACTCAGGGGCCCTTTTCTCGCCCCTTCCCGCCCTTTGTTCCTTCGGATGCCTTCATCGCTTTGAAACCCTAAAAAGGCGAAGCCCAGGCCTTGAATGGGCTCTTTGGGGTTTTCGTCCAGATTCAGGGGCTTTACCCACTGATGCCAGCGGAAGGCTTCAAAATTTTCGGTGCTGTCCACCCGTCCCTGCCAGTGCTTTTTATTCATCGGCTGATAAAATCGTCGGTCCATCATCCTCATCCTTTACTGTTATAGATTTTAAGTGCTCAAATTTATCCCCGCTGCCCCCAAAATTTATAAAGGCCGGGTCTGCTAATTACTTACCGCTATGTTAGCGGACATTTAAGTTCCGGTACCGGTTCAGTGCCCCCAGTACTTCCAGTTTCCGCGGTTTTGCCAGGTTGCCGGGATGCCCTTTGTAAGCGGCAATGCCTTCCAGACCCTGACCTTCGATTAGATCGTAAACCTCTTCCAGCAAAGTACGGAAGTCTTTTTGCTGGTTGATTTTATGGTCGATCAGATACCTGAATACCGCCGCTACGGCGTTGGTCTGACTAGGGCTTATCAGCTGTTCCAGACCGTAGAGCTCCACGGCAAGGCGGTTATATAAGAGGGTTTTCGTTCCCCGGGTTTTAATCCTGATGCCTTTTTTATCCATGGGAAAGGAGGTCTTAAGGGGCACTCTTCCCTCAATGTCCGGAAAGGGCTTTTCATCCTCTTTCACGACCCGTGGAAAGCGCCGGGCGATGGCCTTGGCTTCCCGGGTTACGTCCCTGGGGATATACTGATCCATCATAATGACCTGATCGGCGACGTCAAAATAATCCCCGGACCCGCCGATGACCAGGATCGTGGAGACGCTACGGTCCCGGTAAAGACTCCGGACTTTATCAATAAAAGGGGTGATCGGTTCTTTATCATGGTGTACCAGTTTTTTCATCCGGTCGTCCCGAATCATGAAGTTTGTGGCGGAGGTGTCCTCGTCAATCAACAGAACCCCTGCGCCCCCTTCCAGGGCTTCGATGATGTTTGCCGCCTGGGAGGTGGATCCGCTGGCGTTTTCGGTGGAAAAGGCCCGGGTATCGCTTTGATGGGGAAGATTATTGATAAAGGGGGAGATGTTGACTTTTTCCACCCCCCGGCCGTCTTCGGCCCGGATTTTCATCCCGTCGGGATCGCTTAGACAGAGTTCCCGTCCGTCTCCGTGAATATGGGGGTAAACCCCGAGTTCAATGGCCTGAAGCAGCGTGGACTTTCCGTGATAGCCGCCCCCGACGATCAGGTTGACCCCCTGCTTTACCGCCATTCCGGAAATCTCGCCGGCATAGGGCAGGGTAACGGTTTCCTCCATGGACTTGGGACTTTGAAAGGGAACCGCATTTTTTGTCAGGGGTTTTTGCGAAATGCCGCTTTCCCTGGGCAAGATACTGCCGTTGGCCACAAAGGCGATCCAGCCCTTTTTTTTCATAATCACCCACAGGGCCTCCTGATCTTCCCGGAGGCGAATAGAACGCCACAGGGCCTCTTGGTCCAGATTTTTAAAGTATAGGTTTTGCTTTAGCAGCGGCGGAAGCACCTCCAGCACCATCTTTTTACAAACCCGGCCCAGAACCCTGCGTCCCGCAGCGGGGAGCCCTATTTCCAGGCGGACTTCCACTTTTTGGGAGTCAATATAAATTGAGGTCCTGTCCAGCACTTCCTGACCCGGGGCATCAATACTGATCATCCCGCTTTTTCCGGTACCCGCTGCTCCCTGATACGCCTTTTTTAAAGCTTGATGAAAGTTTCTTGTCAGGTGATCCTTCAGGGCTTCTTTTTTCCAGGGGGTGCTGTAACTCTCCGGGGGAAAACCGGCCTCCCTGGCCGGGATAATGCCCCGAATACGGGAGGGTGACGCAAAGGGGTCCCCCTGGACATAATCCACCCCAAGGGTAAAGCCCCCCAGGTCATAGCTTCCCTGCAGTTCTTTATAGGCTTTGTAGCCTTTACCGTCGATCCGGTGCAGTATACCTTCCAGTTCCTTAGCGGTTCGCATCTTTGTTATATTCTCCTTCCAGCATCGAAAACAGCTTCATGGACCGGTAGCGGTCTCCATATTTTTTACAGTCCCTGAGGGTCCCCTCTTCGGTAAAGCCCAGATCCCGGTAGAGTCCGATGGCTTTATGATTATCGGTAAAAACGTCGAGCCATAAGCGGTGATATCCCAGGGTGTCAAAACAGAAATGGATCACCCACCGGGTGGCTTCCCTGCCGTAACCCTGTCCCTTTTCATCGATGGTAATGCGCATCAGCTCCAGGGCCTGATGGGGAGACTTCATGCCCGCAAGGATCATATAGCCCATAATCCGCTCCTCTTTCGGATCCCAGAGGCTTAAGTGTTTTTGATCCTCGTCTTCCATCGTTT